>NZ_JBSFUU010000127.1:0-19259 GCF_053591955.1 Streptomyces sp. NPDC002845
GCGCCAGCTCCGCCCGCTCCTCGGCAGACAGCACGACTTCAACAGCACGAGGACCCCGAGACGCCATGAAAACAGCCTACAGACTTAGTCTCGTCTTTTCCGGCGCATCACACTAGGCTCCGTCTGCATGGTCCATGTGCTCAGCAGCCGCGTCCTTCTGCGCCCCACCGACCCCCAGCGCTCCCGTGTCTTCTACGGTGAGCGGTTGGGGCTCGCCGTCTACCGTGAGTTCGGCACGGGTCCCGAGCGGGGCACCGTCTACTTCCTCGGCGGGGGCTTCCTGGAGGTCGCGGGCCGGTCCGAGACCCCGCCGTCGCCCGCGTTGAGGCTGTGGCTGCAAGTGGCGGACGTGACGGCGGCGTACGAGGAGCTGACGGCCGCCGGGGTCGAGGTGCGGCGGCCGCCGGTGAAGGAGCCGTGGGGGCTGATCGAGATGTGGATCGCCGATCCGGACGGTACGGAGATCGTGCTCGTGGAGATCCCGGCGGACCATCCGCTGCGGTACCGGCCGGGTATCTGACGCGGTCGTCTCCTCACTCCGGGCGGTGTTCCCAGCCGCGGTCGTCGCGGTGGAGGGGGCGCACCGTGAGCGCGGGCATGCGGGACCTCCTGGACGGGGTTCGGGAGAGGAGGCCGCCATGCGATGCGGTACGGCTCCGAGGGTACGTCGGGGCCGCCGCGCACCGCCAGTGGCCGGGGCCGGGGCGCGGGCATAGCGTGCTGGGAGGGGACGCTCTCGGGCTGTCCCTTTGACTTCCTCTCCCGGAAGGAACGCCATGAAGCTCGACAGGCCGGTGACCGGCGGGCCCTGCTGGGCCGAGCTGGGGACCAGTGATCTGGAGGCGGCCAAGCGGTTCTACACCGAGCTGTTCGGCTGGTGCCCCGAGACCGATCCGCGGGCGGAGGCGGGCGGCTACACCATGGCGTTCCTCGGCGACGCGCCCGTCGCCGCGCTCACGCCCCTCTACCAGGAGTCGCAGCCGGTCGCCTGGAACGTGTCGTTCGCGGTGACCGACGCGGACGCGGCGGCGGAAGGGGTACGGAAGGCCGGCGGCACGGTCGTTCTGGAGCCGATGGACGTCTTCGACCACGGCCGTTTCGCGGTGGCGTTCGACCCCGGCGGCGCGGCCTTCCAGATATGGCAGGGGCGGTCCTTCCCCGGCGCCGGGCTGTTCAACGCGCCCGGCTCGCTGGGCTGGGCCGAGCTGATGACGCGGGTCCCCGAGCAGGCCAGGTCCTTCTACACGGGTGTCTTCGGCTGGACCATGCACCTCTCGGAGCACTACACCCAGTGGGGCATCGAGGGCGCCGACTTCGGCGGGATGGTGGTCATGGACGAGAAGTTCCCGCACGAGGTCCCGTCGCACTGGCTGCCGTACTTCGCCGTCGAGGACGTCGACATCACCGCGAGCACGACGACGGAGGCGGGCGGCACCATCCTCATGGAGCCCACGTCGGTGCCGGAGAGGCCGCGGATCGCCGTGCTGCGGGATGCCCAGGGTGCGATGTTCGGCGTCCACTCGGCCAGGGACGAAGGCTGACGCGCCTCGGTCTGCTCCGCGCGCAGCATCCGCTCTCCGGCATCTCCGCGAAGCCCCAACCTGAGTGCGGTGCACTCCCGCACGCTCCCCCGCGTACACCCTTGCGCTCGTATGCGCACCGCCCGTGCCGGGCATGCCCCTGACCGACTGTCCGACAGCGTCGAGCGGGGAGGTGCACGGTGCACGGACCGGCTTCGTCCGGCTGGCTGCTGGTCGCGGTGTGCGCGGCGGCCGGGGCCTACTGTCTGCTGCGGATGCGCAGCGCCGTCGAGGAGCAGCGGCGCGCCGCGGGCGGCGAGGCGCTCATGGGCTTCGGCATGGCGGCGATGGCCGTGCCCGCCGTGGTGATGGAGCACCCGCGCTGGGCCTGGTTCGGCTACGCGGCCCTCTTCGGCGCGGCCGCGCTGCACGCACTGTGGGCGGCCCGGACGAGCCCGCACCACCTGCACCACCTCGTGGGCGCGCTCGCCATGGTCTACATGTCGGCGGTGATGGCCGCCTACCCCGACAGCACGCATATCGGCCACAGCGGCGCGGGGCTGCCGCTGCTGACCGGGGTCCTGCTGCTCTACTTCGCCGGCTACGTGCTGTGGTCCGGCGCCCGCCTGATACCCGTAGCGGCGGTGGCGGACGGCACCCAGGCCGTCACCGCGGGCTCCCGTCCCCGTACCGTCGGCTGGGGCGACCGGCCGGAGGTGGCACGGGTGTGCCGCCTGTCGATGGGCATCGCCATGGTCGCCATGCTGGTCACGGTCTGACACCTCTCGCCGACAGGGCTGTACGACGCCGTGGTCTGCGTCACTTTGCCCGTCGAGCCCATGCCCTCGCGCACCGCCCGCCTCATAGGCTTCGCCCATGATGGTCCCCGCGGCACTGTTGCTGCTCGGCGCCCTGACCGCCGTCGTCGCTCCGCGGCTGCTCGCCCGCGTCGACTGGCCGGACCGTGAACCGGTGGTCGCCCTGTGGGTGTGGCAGTGCGTAGTGGCGGCCGTTCTGCTGTGCTGCGCGCTGTCGATGACCCTGAGCGCGGCCGCGGCCTGGGTGGCCGTACGGGGCCATGTGTTCGCCCCGGCGCCGCACGAGGTCGTGGAGGCGTACGCGCTGGGCACGGGGCGCCCGTGGGCCGCGACGACCGCCGTCATGCTGGCGTCCGCCGGTGTGTGGAGCGCGGCGATGCTGGTCCGTGAGGTCGTACGGGCGCGACGGCGGCGTCGGCGGCGGAGGGCCGAACTCCTCGTGCGCGCCCCGCTGTTGCCCGGCGAGAAGCCCGGTGCCGACCGGCTGGTGCTGCTGGAGGGCGAGCGTCCGGACGCCTGGTGGCTGCCCGGGGCCGCGCCTCAACTCGTCGTCACCACGGCCGCGTTGAAGCGCCTCAAGGGACGGCAGCTGGACGCCGTGCTCGCCCATGAGCAGGGTCACGCGCGGGCGCGGCACGACTGGCTGCTGCACTGCTCGGGCGCGCTCGCGGTCGGCTTTCCGCAGGTGCCGGTGTTCGCCGCGTTCCGCGACGAGATGCACCGCCTGGTCGAACTCTCCGCCGACGACATGGCCTCCCGCCGCTTCGGCCGGCTGACGATCGCGCTCGCGCTCGTCGGACTCAACGAGGACCGCGGTGTGTTCGGCCCCTCACCGACCCCGATGGCTCATGTGCCGGAGCGCGTCCGGCGGCTCCTCGCCCCGCCGGACCGGCTCACGGCGGCGCGGCGGCTGCGGCTGACGGCGGCCGCGGCGCTGGTGCCGGTGATTCCGGTGCTGGTGGCGTTCGTTCCGGGGCTGCGGGCACTCGGATAGCCGAAGCCGGAGTACGACCGCCGGGCGCCGTCACGATCGCGTCACGTGACCGTCCTCTCACGTCCCGGCAATGGCCTCCGACCCCACGAGTCGGCGAGGATCACTGTATGCACTCCGTGTCCGTCGATTCCCCACCCCGGTCACAGAGCCGCCGGCCGGCCGCACGGGCCGCCGCGGCGCTCGCGCCGCCTTCTGTGCTGCTCCTGCTGCTGGTGGCCTTCTCCTGGCAGCCGCTCATGTCGCTCGACGCCGACATCGCGCGCAGCACCCACGACAGCGCGGTCGACGAGCCGGGGGTCACACAGGCGTTCCGCATCCTCACGGACTGGGTCTGGGACCCGTGGACCATGCGCGTCCTGGGCGTCGCCGTCGCCGTATGGCTGTGGAGACGCTCGGAACGGGTGCTGGCCGCCTGGCTGGTGCTCATCGGTGCGCTGAGCACGGCGGTGCAGCAGGGGCTCAAGGCCGCCGTCGGCCGCGAGCGCCCGGTCTGGACCGACCCGGTCGACTCGGCCCAGTACGCGGCCTTTCCCTCGGGCCACGCCATGACGGCCACGGTGGTGTGCGGCCTGCTGCTCTGGCTCCTGCACCGCTACGGCGCCGGACGCGTCCTGTGGCGCACGGCGCTCGCCGGGGCCGTGGTCTCGGTGGTGGGTGTCGGACTGACCCGGATCTGGCTGGGGGTGCACTGGACGTCGGACGTGGTCGGGGGCTGGCTGCTGGGTGCGCTGACCGTGGCGCTGGCGGTGGCGGCGTACGAGAAGTGGCTTGTCTCCGGGCGTTCTTGACCCCGTAGGGCGAGGCGTTCTTGACCGGTGCCGAGTGCGGCACGAAGGATCGCGGCATGACGATCAAGGGTGTTCTCTTCGACTTCTCCGGAACCCTCTTCCGCGCCGAGACCACCGAGTCCTGGCTCCGGGCAGTCCTGCGCGCGACCGGACTGCCCCTTCCCGAACCGGAGTTGCTCCGCACCGCGCGGGCTCTGGAGACGGTGGGAGCACTGCCGGGCGGGGGTCTGCCCGCGCTGGTGCCCGACGGCCTGGAGGAGCTGTGGCGGACCCGTGACCGGAGCGCCGAGCTCCATCGGGCCGCGTACACCGCCCTCTCCCGCCAGGTACCGCTCCCTGACCCGTCGCTCCACGACGCCCTGTACGACCGCCATATGACGCCGGCCGCCTGGCAGCCCTACCCCGACGCCGCCGAGGTGTTCGGCATCCTGCGTGAGCGCGGGGTGGCCGTCGGGGTGGTCAGCAACATCGGCTGGGACCTGCGGCCGGTGTTCCGCGAACACGGCTTCGACCGGTACGTGGACGCGTACGTCCTGTCGTACGAACACGGCATCCAGAAGCCGGACCCGCGCCTGTTCGGCATCGCCTGTGAGGCGCTCGGCGTCGCTCCGCGGGACACGCTGATGGTCGGTGACGACCGGCGCGCGGACGGCGGCGCGGCGGCCCTGGGCTGCGAGATGCACTTCGTGGACCATCTGCCGGTGGCCGAACGGCCGGACGGGCTGCGGCCGGTGCCTGGCCTGATCGGCTGAGGCCCTCATCGGCCCATCGGCCCAGGCCACTGATCGGCCCAGGCCCCTGATCTGCTGAAGCCCCGGTCGGCCGAGGCCTGTGGAGAACGCCCGTCCCCGTCCGCCGGACCCACTCACCCTCCCCGGACCATCCCCCGCGTGGCCCGGGAAGGGCAGCAATTCGGGGCGGTCCCACGCGGAGCCGCCTCCCGGAACGCTGACTGTGGTTGGCAGGCAGCCAGTCAACGCAGGAGCTACAGGATGTCCCCACGAAGCCGCCCGGTCAACGAAGAATTGCGACGGCGTTCCCGGGAACGGCTTCCGCAGACGGCACTTGAGCACGGCCGTGCACCGGCTGGTGCCGATGCCCGTTCCGGTGCTGCGCGCCGAGTTGTTCAAGCAGTACGGGTTACCGTGGGAGTGGGGTGTCCCGCCGGACCCGGACGGGCCCGGCGGGACGTGCGGCGGGGACAACGGCCTGGCGCGGTTCTTCGCGACTCAAGGCCCCTTTAAGGCCCCTGTCCGCCGGGTCAGCGGAAGCTGAAGTAGTCCGGCTGTGTCTGTACGTTCAGCTCCCGCAGGCGGACCCACTTGGCCGGGTCCGTGCGCCGGTCGCTGAGCTTCAGGACGTCGAAGCCCTTGGCCATGTCGTTCGAGTAGATGTAGCCGTTGTAGTAGTACGCCGACCAGGAGCCGCCGGTGACGACGCGGTCGGTGCTGATCGGGCCGCGTTCGAAGTAGGCGATCTCCTTGGGCTTGGCGGAGTCGGTGAAGTCCCAGACGGAGACGCCGCCCTGGTACCAGGCCTGGACCATGATGTCCTTGCCCTTGACCGGGATCAGCGAGCCGTTGTGGGCCACACAGTTCTCGGTGTCCGCCTGGTGGCGGGGGATCTTGTAGTAGCTGCGGAAGACGAGCTGGCGCTTGTCGCCCTTGCCGACGATGTCGTAGATGCCGTCGGCGCCGCGGTCCGGGCCGATGGCCTCGTTGCAGGTGGCCGCACCGCCGCCGCCCAACTCATCGGTGAAGACGACCTTGTTGGCCTTCAGGTTGAAGGTCGCCGAGTGCCAGAACGCGAAGTTGACGTTGTCCTGGACCTGGTCGAGGACCTTCGGACGCTCCGGGTCCTTGATGGAGAGCAGGATGCCGTCGCCCATGCAGGCGCCCGCCGCGAGGTCCTTGGAGGGCAGCACGGTGATGTCGTGGCAGCCGGTGGTCTTCGACACGCCCGGGTTGGTGGGCGAGCCCGGGTTGCCGCCGCCGTCGGGGCCCTCACCGGGGAACAGCACCGGGAAGCCCACCACCGCCGCCTTCTCGGGGGCCCTGCGTGGCACCTTGATGACCGAGATGCCGTCGTGCGGCGGCTGGCAGTCGGGGAACGCGGCGTTCGGTGAGTAGGACGAGACGTAGATGTAGACGTGGTGTCGCTTCGGCACCAGCGAATGCGTGTGCGAGCCGCAGGCGGTCTCGACGGCCGCGACGTACTTGGGGTTCCTCTTGTCGCTGATGTCGAAGACCTTCATGCCCTCCCACGAGGACTTCTCGGTCGTGGGCTGCGTGGTGCTGTTGCAGGAGTCGTCGCTGCGCGAGGAGTCGGTGGACAGGAAGAGCAGATTGCCGGAGACGGAGATGTCGTTCTGCGATCCGGGACACAGCACCTGCGCCACCGTCCTGGGCGCCTTCGGGTTGCTGATGTCGAAGATGCGGAAGCCGTCGTAGTTGCCGGCGAAGGCGTACTTGCCCTGGAACGCTAAGTCCGAGTTGGTGCCGGGCAGGGCTTCCTTGGGGATGTTGACGAGGTGTTCGATGTTGGCGGAGTGGACGATCTCGTCCTGGCCGGGTATCTCGCCGGCGGCTATCGCAGCGTCGACCGCCGCGGCATCGCTCCTGGACACCTTCTCCGACGCGGTCGGCGCGTCCCCGGGGTCGGGGGTCGCGACCGCCGGAGCGGCTGTCAGCAGCGCGGCCAGGAGTCCGGCCGCCATGGCGGCAACTCCCAGACGTCTGCGCCGTGTTCGGGGTTGATTCGACAGGATCACTGTGTTCTCCCTTGCAGCCGTTCGCAGCTGAGCAGTTTGAACGGTTCACGGACCTCCGAAGTATCGTATGCATCATGCACAGATCAAAAGACGGCAACCCACTTGTAACGAATCTTTTTGATCAGCAGCGCGCGAATACGTGCTAGGACGGTCATCAACACTCACGAGGTGTACGTCCGTTCCTGTGTCCCTGGAGGTCACTGTGCTCGTTCGTCGTACGTCCGGTACGCCGTTGATCGTGGCGTTACTGGCAGCCGTCGTGCTCGTGCTCGCGGGCTGCGACTCCGGTTCGGACTCCGACGCGGACGACGGTGCCGCCAAGGCGACCGGCCCGTCGGTGATAGCCCCGGGCAAGCCCGGTGAAGCGGCGCAGACGCTCTCCCCCGAGGAGGTGGAGCAGCACCGCGCCGAGGACGACTCGCCCAACTCGGCGGACTTCACGTACGCGCGGACGATGATCGAGCACCATGCCCAGGCCATCGAGATGACCGAACTCGTCCCGGAGCGCGCCGAGTCGGACAAGGTGAAGCGGCTCGCCGAGCGGATCTCGGCCGCGCAGCAGCCGGAGATCGCCGCCATGGAGGGCTGGCTGAAGAGCAACGGCGGCGAGGACAAGGGGACTTCGGGCGAGCACGACCACGCGACCATGCCCGGCATGGCGACCGAGGCACAGCTGACGAAGCTGCGAGCGGCGAAGGGGAAGGCCTTCGACGAGCTCTTCCTGACGCTGATGATCACGCATCACGACGGGGCGATCACCATGGCCGTGGACGTGAAGGCGCAGGGCAACAACCTCGTGGTCGAGGAGATGGCCGACGATGTGATCGCGCAGCAGACGAGCGAGATCAACCGGATGCGCGGGATGCTGTGACGCCCACGGGACACACCGGCCTCCTGCTCGACGGTCTTCTGCTCGGCGGTCTTCTGCTCGGCGGTCTTCTGCTCGGCGGTCTTCTGCTCGGCGGTCCCCTCCTCAGCGCCTGGCGTGACGAGGTGTCAGGAAGCCCTCGTCGCGCGCCTGGGCGATCAGCCTGAGGGACCGGCGGCGGCTGTGGCCGGTCGCGCACATCACCGCGAGGACCGGGTCGAGGCCCTCCTCCTGCGCCGCTCGGTACTTCTCCGCGACCAGCCGCCGCCCCTCGACGCCACGCGGCCAGGCCCGCCGGGCGCGGTGCGAGGGCAGCCGCTCCGGCTGCTCGCCCGGGGGGCCGGCCGTCGCGCCGCACGCCTCGGAAAGGGGGCCCTCGATCCAGTCCGCGAGCGCGGTCAGGTCGTCGAGGGACAGCGGCGGCTGGGCGCGGACATCCTCGATCGAGAGGCAGCCCTCGGCGACCACGGCGAGGACATCGACGCGGGCGCCGTCGGTGAAGGTCAACCGGGCGTTGAACCACGCCGTGACACCGTCGTGCTCCCGCACTTCCCACGCGGGCCACACGGACACGACTCCATCTGGCCCATTGCGATCAGAAAGATTAAGAAAGGTCGCTTCCAGCACATACGCAACGTAAGCGAATGATCACATTCCATGCGAATGGGCTCGCAGGCCGGGAGCGCGCAGGGCACCCCGCCGACGCAGCGGTGCGCCCGGCCCGCCCGGCCTCCTCCCCCGGCGCGCCCCGCGGTGCGATCCTGGTTCGTGAAGGCCTCAGCGGTCTCCTCGCGTAAGGAGTTCGGCCGTGCTGCATGTCGCCGTCGTCGGTTCAGGGCCCAGTGGTGTCTACTCCGCGCAGAGCCTCGTCCAGCAGGACCCCTCGGCGCGCGTCGACGTCCTGGACCGGCTGCCGTGCCCGTACGGCTTGGTGCGCTATGGCGTCGCGCCCGACCACGAGAAGATCAAGTCCCTGCAGAACAACCTGCGGGCCGTGCTGGAGCACGAGCGGGTGCGGTTCCTCGGCGGTGTCCCGGTCGGCCCGGGCGGGGTGCCGGTCGACCGGCTGCGGGAGCTGTACCACGCCGTGGTCTACTGCGTCGGCGCCGCCTCCGACCGGCGCCTGTCGATCCCCGGCGAGGAGCTGCCCGGCAGCTGGTCGGCGACCGAGTTCGTCTCCTGGTACAGCGCGCACCCGGACGCCGTCGCCGACGGGTTCGTTCTCGGCGCCCGCTCGGCCGTGGTCATCGGCGTCGGGAACGTCGCGGTGGACGTGACCCGGATGCTGGCCCGGGGCACGACGGAGCTGAGCCCCACCGACATGCCGCAGGCGGCGCTCACCGCGCTCGCCGCGAGCCGGGTCACGGACATCCACATGGTGGGGCGGCGCGGCCCGTCGCAGGCCCGCTTCACCACGAAGGAACTGCGTGAGCTGGGCGCCCTGCCGGACACCGACGTCACCGTGGACGAGGACGAGCTGGCGCGCGATCCGGCGTACGTCGATCCGTCCGCCCTGCCCGCCGCCGGCCGCCGCAACGTGGAGGTGCTGCGCGGCTGGGCCGCCGCGGCTCCCGGGAGCGGCTCACGGCGGATCAGGCCGCGTTTCTTCCTCCGCCCGGTCGAGCTGCTCCCGGACGGCGGCCGGGTGGGCGCCGTGCGCTTCGAGCGGACGGCGCCGGACGGGCACGGCGGAGTGACGGGCACCGGGCGGTACGAGGACATCGAGGCCCAGCTGGTGCTGCGCTCGGTCGGTTACCGCGGGGTGCCGCTGGAGGGGCTGCCGTTCGACGCGGAGCACGGCACCGTGCCGCATCTCGCCGGGCGTGTGCTGCGCGAGGGCGTGGTGGCGCCGGGCGAGTACGTCGCCGGGTGGATCAAGCGGGGGCCGACCGGGGTGATCGGCACCAACCGGCCGTGCTCCAAGGAGACGGTGACCTCGCTGCTCGGAGACGCTGCCGTGCTCGTACGGCGTGACGTGCCCGACGACCCCCTCTCCGTGCTGCGGGCGGAGGGGATCACACCGGTCGAGTGGAGCGGCTGGCAGGCCATCGAGCGGGCCGAGGCGGAGCTCGGGGCCTCGCTCGGGCGGGGTGTGGTGAAGCTGCCGGACTGGACGTCGCTGCTCGCGGCGGCCCGCGGCAAGGCCGTCTAGCAGGGCTTTTCGCGGTTCGGTGGCCGTGACACACATCGGCAACACGACCGAAATCAACAAACTGTTCAAGCCCCTTACGGTCTCGTGCTGTTCGAGCCACCCCCTCCCCGACCGCCGCTCCTGGAGTTCCCATGGCCACCGCAGCACCGCCCGTGCATCCCGTGGACGAGGTCCCGCCCGTACGCCAGTTGGCCGCCTTCGGCCTGCAGCACGTCCTCGCGATGTACGCGGGTGCCGTGGCCGTACCGCTGATCGTGGGCGGGGCGATGGGGCTGTCGTCCGCCGACCTGGCGTATCTGATCACCGCCGATCTGCTGGTGTGCGGGATAGCGACGCTCATCCAGTGCGTGGGCGTGTGGCGGTTCGGGGTGCGGCTGCCGATCATGCAGGGCTGCACGTTCGCGGCCGTGTCGCCGATGGTGCTCATCGGTACGGAGGGCGGCGGGCTGCCCGCGATCTACGGGTCCGTGATCGTGGCGGGGCTCGCGATCATGCTGCTCGCGCCGGTCTTCGGAAGGCTGCTGCGCTTCTTCCCGCCGCTCGTCACGGGCACGGTCATCCTGATCATCGGTGTCTCGCTGCTGCCGGTCGCGGGCAACTGGGCGGCCGGAGGCGTGGGCGCGGAGGACTTCGGTGAGCCGAAGAACCTCGGCCTCGCGGCCTTCGTGCTCCTCGTCGTGCTGGGCGTGCAGCGCTTCGCTCCGGTGTTCCTCAGCCGGATCGCGGTGCTGATCGGCATCGTCGTCGGGCTCGCGGCCGCGGTGCCGTTCGGGTTCACGGACTTCGGCGGGGTCGGGGACGCGGACTGGCTCGGCATCAGCACGCCGTTCCACTTCGGGGCGCCCACGTTCGAGGTGTCCGCGATCGTCGCGATGCTGATCGTGGCCCTGGTGACGATGACCGAGACCACGGGTGACTTCCTCGCCGTCGGCGAGATGACCGACCGCAAGGTCGACTCGCGCTCCCTCGCCGACGGTCTGCGGGCCGACGGTCTGTCCACCGTCCTCGGCGGCGTCTTCAACACCTTCCCGTACACGGCGTACGCCCAGAACGTCGGCCTCGTCGGCATGACCCGGGTGCGCAGCCGCTGGGTGGTCGCCGCCGCGGGCGGCATCCTCGTCCTGCTCGGTCTGCTGCCCAAGCTGGGCGCGGTGGTCGCGGCGATTCCGGCGCCGGTGCTCGGCGGGGCCGGCCTGGTCATGTTCGGCACGGTCGCCGCGAGCGGTCTGCGCACGCTGGCCCAGGTCGACTTCAAGGGCAACCACAACCTGACGGTCGTGGCCGTTTCGGTGGCCATGGGCGTGCTGCCGGTCGGGGTGCCGACGGTCTACGACAAGTTCCCGGACTGGTTCCAGACGGTGATGCACAGCGGGATCAGCGCCGGGTGCCTGACGGCGATCGCGCTGAACCTGCTCTTCAACCACCTGCCCGAGAAGGGCGGTTCAGGCGTCGTCGCGGAGCCGGGCGGCGGTCTGGCGGCCGACGGTGGCGAGAAGGCTGTCGAGCAGCCCCGGGAAGAGGCCGTCTAGATCGTCCTTGCGCGGGCCGTTCAGCTTGGCCGTGGCCCGGTCGGTCTGCCGGATGGCCACGCCGGCTTGGCGGTTGCAGGCCTGACGGATACGGGCCGCACGGCCTCGGCCGACGGCCGTGGAGGAGGCGCACCGGTCGGTCCGGAGGCGTACGGCGGCTCGTACGCGACCCGTTGTCCGCCCGGGCCGTGAACTCAGGCCGTCGTCGCGGTCGGTCGCAACCGTGCCACGATCTTCTCCAGGTGGGGCAGGGCCCGCTGCCCCGTCACCGCCAGGGCGATCCCCGCGACGACGCCCGCCCAGGCCACCGGGCCCAGGGGCGTGCAGCCGAAGGCGTGGCTGGCGCCGGGGGTCTGGACCAGGGCGACGAGGGCCGCGGCGGAGCCGAGGGACGTGGCGCGGACCAGGGGACTGTGGCGGCGGTCGGCGAGGGTCTGGGCGAGTTGGGTGCCGACCACTCCGCACAGGGCCATCGTGGTCGAGCGGCGGGCGGTGCCCGGGGTGAAGCGGCCGATCAGCCAGGCCGTGGTCGCGCCCAGGCAGGTGGTCAGGGCGCGATGCCGGATCTGGCGGATCAGCGGGGTGCCGAGGAGGGACGTGCCGAGGGGCTCGGTGCCCGTCTCGCCTCCTTGGGCCGCGTCTTCTGGGGCTGCGTCGTCTTGGGCTGCGTCTCCTTGGGCCGCGTCGTCCTCCTCCTTCGGGGTCACCGCCACCGCCATCGCCGGGAACAGGTCGGTGAACAGGTTCACCAGCAGCATCTGGCGAGTCGAGAGCGGCGCGGCGCCCGAGAGGAGGGTGCCGAGCATGCCGAAGCCGACCTCGCCCGCGTTGCCGCCGATCAGGATGGCGATGGCGTCGGCGACGCTGTGCCACAGCGAACGGCCTTCGGTGACCGCCTCGATGAGGACCGTCAGGTCGTCGTCGGTGAGGACGAGGTCGGCCGCGTTGCGCGCCGCCGCCGAGCCCCGGGCGTTGATGCCCACGCCGATGTCGGCGGCGCGGATGGCCGCGGCGTCGTTGGCGCCGTCACCGACCATGCCGACGACCCGGTCCGCGTCCCGCAGGGCCTCGACGACCTGGAGTTTCTGTTCGGGCGCGACCCGGGCCACGACACCCACGTCGCGCAGCATCCGGGCCCGTGCCACGCGGTCCGCGGCCGTCAGTTCATCGCCCGTGACCACGGTCGTGCCGTCCGGCCAGCCCAGTTCGGTGGCGATCGCCCGCGCGGTCTGCGGGTGGTCCCCCGTCAGCATGACGGGTCGTACGCCCGCCTCCTGCAGACCGCGGACGAGGGCCGTGGACGTCTCGCGCGGAACGTCCGCCAGCGCGAGCAGACCGGTGAACTCCAGCTCTTTCAGCGGCTCTTCGAGGACGTCGGCCGCCTCCTCCCCCTCGCCCAGCGGGCGCCGGGCGACCGCCAGGACACGCAGTCCGTCACGGGCCAGCGACTGCGCGGTGCCGGACGCTTCACGCGGGAGCCCGGGGCATGCGGGCAGGACGGTCTCCGGGGCACCCTTGACCACGAGCACCGGGGTGCCGTCCACGCCCCGGCCGACAGCGGCGGCGTATCCGCGGGCGGCCTCGAACGGGCGGCTGTCGATCTGCGTCCACTCCGGGTCGGGGCCGGCCGCGTCCAGGGTCGCCTCGTCGGTGGCGTGGACCGGCCGGGCGGAGTCGCCGTTCAGACGGGGGCAGGCACGCGCCGCGACCCGCAGTGTGCCGCCGTGCCTCGCCTCGTCGACGGTGCGGACCGTGCCGTCGGGGTCGGTCACCCGTACCAGGCGCAGCCGGTTCTCGGTGAGGGTGCCGGTCTTGTCGAAGCAGATCGTGTCCATCCGGCCCAGCGCCTCCAGCGTGCGCGGGGTGCGGACGAGCACGCCGAGGTGGCTGAGCCTGCGGGCGGCGGCCAACTGCGCCACCGTGGCGACCAGCGGCAGGCCTTCGGGTACGGCGGCCACGGCCACCGCGACCCCACCGCTGACCGCCTCGCGGATCGGCGTGCCGCGCAGCAGCGCCAGACCCGTCACCGCGGCTCCGCCCGCGAGTGTCAACGGCACGGCCTTGCCGGTGAGTTCCTGCAGCCGGGCCTGCACCCCGGCGGCCGGCGGTGTGCGGGCGGCCAGGGAGACGGCGCGGGCCGCCTCGGTGCGGTCGCCGGTGTCCACGACGACGGCCCGGGCGTGTCCGGCCACCACGGTCGTGCCCTCGAAGACCATGCAGCGGCGGTCGGCGACCGGGGCGCGCGGGGTCCGGTCGGTCTGCTTGTCCACGGGCAGGGACTCGCCGGTCAGCGCGGACTCGTCCACCTCCAGGCCGTCCTCCCACAGCAGGCGCGCGTCGGCCGGGACGACCTCGTCCGCCGTGAGCTCGATCAGGTCGCCGGGGGTGAGCCTGGCGGCGTCCACGGTGCGGGGCTCGGCCGTCGGTTCGGCCAGCGCGTCCTCGTCCGGGGGCGTCACGCGGGCCTTCTGCTTCTGGCCCGCCCGCAGCCCGGACAGCGCCTGTTCGGCCCGCAGTCGTTGTACGCCGCCGACCAGCGCGTTCAGGTCGAGCGCGCCGACGACGAGCAGGGCGTCCACGACCGAGCCGAGGATCGCCTCCGCGGCCGAGCCGACCGCCAGGACCGGGGTGAGCGGGTCGTCCAACTCGCCACGCACGGCCCGCACAAGGTGAAGGGACGAGCGCGCCGGGGCCAGAACGGGGTGGCGGCTGACGGTTTCAACCGCCTTGCGCACACGGCTGGTTGCCTGCTCGACGGGTCCCGCGCCGTCTTCCGGCCCGCCCTCCAGCCGGGACAGGACGTCCGTCCGCGCCAGCGCGTGCCAGGCCACCCGCCGCCGGGGGTGCGGGGCACGGGCCGCCGCCACGCCGAGGGCGGATCGGACCCCGGTCAGCAGGGCCGCCGCCGCGGCCAGGTCGACCGGTATGTGCCGGAGTCCGGGCCACGGCGTACGACGGCGTCCGCGACCGGACTCGCCGACGGCCACGAGCAGTCCGGACAGGGCGGCGCCGGACCGGGCGAGGACCTGCGACCTGCGGCCGGCCGCGCGGGCGGCGGGCACCGCCCTCAGCAGCCGCCACACGTCGGCCAGGCCGTGCAGGGCCAGGACGTCCGCGCCCCAGACGACGGCGGCGTCCCGGTCGGCGAGGGCGACGGCCACATCGCCGCTGAGGAGGCCGGACAGCACGTCGGCGTCGTCGTCGGCCGATGCGATGCGGGCGACCGTGAGCACGGTGCCTTTCTCGCCGCGCAGGGAGTTCACCACGTCGCTCAACGGCCGCTCCGCGCCCACGACTTCGTCGGCGAGGCCGGTGAAGTCGCGCAGCGCCGGATCGTCCACGACCACGACCTGGAGTCCGGCGTGCCGTGCCGCGTCCAGCACGGCCTCGGCCCACGGGTCCGGTCCGTCGCCAGGAATGCGCAGCGCGCTCGGATGCAGGACGACCGTGTGGGCCATCTCCACCTGCCGCAGCCGCTCCGGCTCGCGCACCAGTACGCCGGTCCTGGACAGCGCGGCGCTCAGTACGGCGTGGAAGACGGCGGGCCCGTACCGCGCCGCCTTGGGCGAGCCCGCGAGCACCGCCTCCGCCGCCTCCACGCCGTCGTGCTTGACCAGCAGCGTGACGGCGGCGCCCAGCACGCTGCCGGCGGAGGCGTGGGCGGCGTACTCCTGGGCCGGGGAGGTCCGCAGCGGTGGGCGCGGGGTGCCGTCGGCGGCCACACTGACCCGCTCCGGCGCGCACACCTGGTCGTGCACGGCGTCGAACGCGGCCGCCCGCGCCACGGTCTCCGTCAACTGGCAGCAGCGCAGCGCCCCGTCGAGCAGCAGCGAGGCCGGTGTCTGGCCGGCACCGTGGGCGAGCGCGTTCGCGACGGCGAGCGACACGTCCATGCGGTTACGGCCGAACCGGGCGCGCAGCAGGCCGCGGAAGCGCGGGTTCTCCCGCAGCATCGTCACCACGGCGGTCACCAGCCGGGGCGAGGGCGGCAGCCGCAGGGCGTGACCGAGCAGCGCGGCACCCGTGCCCACCGTGTCGGCCGCGAGCGCCACCGCGGCGGCCCGTACGGCGGACGGGTCGCCCGGATGCGTGAACTCCTCCGCGGGTTCGACGGTCCGCGCCAGTCCGTGCCGGGTCGCGAGGGCGGTCGCCTTCTCCACCACGCGGTCGGTGAGCGCGCCCTCGGTCGCGGCGACCACCAGCCGCGCCAGTCCTCGGTCCCAGTACGCGAACGCCACCTCCGGCCGCCGCGCCAGCGCCTCGGCGACACGGCGGACGGCGCGGTCCCTTCGCGCCGTCCGCGTACGCTCCTCCTCTCCCTCCTCCGCTTCGGGCCGCAGCGCAAGGTGCACGCGCGGGCCGGACCGCCACTGGCGGGTGCCGCCCGGCAGTGCGGCACGGGCCACCCGTACGACCCGCACCGCGGAGTCCGTGCTCCGCACCCCGGCCCGTGCCGTGCCCACCGCCGCCCCCGCGGCCGCGCCCAGCGCGGGCGCGGCCCCTCGCGCGACCAGCCGTGGCCCGGCCACCGCCAGTCCGGCAGCGGCGGCCAGCGGACGTGTCAGCAGTCCGGGACCCATCGCGCGGCCTCAGCCGGTGGCGCCGGCGCGCCGCGTGGTCGAACGCGAACCGCCGCGTCCGGCGGGCGCCTTGGTCCCACTGGACGACGACTTCCGCTTGGCCGTGGAGGTGGACGTGGACGTCGTACGGCGGCGGGTCGAGGACGCCTTGCCCCGCCCGTCTCCGGATGCCTCCTTCGCGGAGCTCTTCGCGCCCTCGGGCTCCTCGCGCTCCTGCGGCCGTGGCTGCGTCAGCCACGCCACCGCCGCGCCGGTGAGCGCGACGGGCCACTCCACGACGCCCGCGACGCCGAGCACCCCGGCGCCGGTGTAAACGGCGATCCGCCGTCCGCGCGGCGACACGGTGCCGATCCTGTCGAGCGTCTCCTCTGCCGTCCTGGTCACCACTCCGGAACCTGGCACCTTCCGCAGCGCCGAGGCAGCGGTCCTCAGCGGCTCGGGAAGGTCCGACGACGACTTCTGCCGAGTCGACGGCTTCTGCTGAGTCGACGACTTCTGCTCAGCCATGACTCTCCTCGCCTTTCGTGACTTCGCCTTCCAAATCGACCGAGTGCCCGAATTTGCGCGGGCAATACGCCACTGCGGCGGTCATGCGCCGAGTACGGCGGGCAGGGTCTGTTCCGCCCAGATCGTCTTGCCCGTGCCGCTCGGGCGGGTCCCCCAGCGCTCGGTGAGCTGGGCGACCAGCAGCAGACCGCGGCCGCCCTCGTCGTAGGTGCGGGCCCGGCGCAGATGGGGCGAGGTGCTGCTGGCGTCGGAGACCTCGCAGATGAGGGAGCGGTCGCGGATGAGGCGGAGCTGGATGGGGGAGCCGCCGTAGCGGATGGCGTTGGTGACGAGTTCGCTGACCACGAGCTCGGTGACGAAGGCGGCCTCGTCGAGCCCCCAGCGCTCCAGCTGCTCGGTGGCGTGCTGCCGGGCCGTGGCCACCACGGCCGGATCGGCGGGCAGGTCCCAGACGGCCACGTGCTCGGCGTCGAGGGCGCGGGTGCGGGCCACCAGGAGGGCCACGTCGTCGGCCGGGTTCTCGGGCAGCAGGGAGGTGAGCACGGTGTCGCAGACCTGTTCGAGGTTCGTGGCCGGGGCCGCGAGGGCGGTGCACAGGGCGGCGGTGCCCGCGTCGACGTCGAAGGCGCGGGCCTCGACGAGACCGTCCGTGTAGAGGGCCAGGAGCGAGCCCTCCGGCAGGTCCAGTTCCGTGGCCTCGAAGGGGAGCCCGCCGACGCCGAGCATCGGTCCCGCGGACACCTCGATGACCTCGACGGTTCCGTCGGGGAGGAGCACGACGGGCGGTGGGTGTCCGGCGGCGGCGATGGTGCAGTGCCGGGACACCGGGTCGTACACGGCGTACAGGCAGGTCGCCCCGATCTCCATCGCGGTCTCGCCCTCGTCGGTGGCGAGGTGTCCGACCAGGTCGTCCAGGTGGGTGAGCAGTTCGTCGGGCGGCAGGTCGACGTCGGCCAGCGTCCACACTGCCGTACGGAGGCGGCCCATGGTGACGGACGCGTGGATGCCGTGGCCGACGACGTCACCCACGACGAGCGCGACCCGGGTCCCGGACAGCGGGATCACGTCGAACCAGTCGCCGCCCACGCCCGCCTGCGACAGCGCGGGCAGATAGCGGGAGGCGAACTCGACCGCGGCCTGCCCCGCCACCGCCTGCGGCAGCAGGCTGCGCTGCAGGGCCAGCGCGGTGGTTCGTTCCCTGGTGTACCGGCGGGCGTTGTCCACGCACACGGCGGCGCGGCTGGCCAGTTCCTGGGCGAGGAACACGTCGTCGCGGTCGAAGGCGTCGGGGTGCTCGGGGGTCAGCACCCGTACGAGGACGGCGACCCCCAGCGTCGTACCGCGGGCCATCAGCGGTACGGCCATCAGCGAGAGGTCGACGGGAGCCTCCGACTCGCGGAGCTTGGCGGAGCGGGCGCCGTGCCGGGCGAACCAGGCGTCGAGGTCGGGTTCACCGGTCCGGCTGAGGACCGCGGTGCCGGTGGCCAGGGCGTGGGCGGGCGGTGAGGAAGGGGGGTAGACGTCCGCCGCGCCCAGCTCGATCGCGGCCTCCGGCACCCCGGGCGTGAGGGAGTGGTGCGCGGCCCGGCGCAGTTCCACCGCGGCGTCGGCCGCGTCCACGGCGGGCTCCTCGCCCTGGAGGACCGAGTCGAGCAGGTCCACGCTGGCAAAGTCGGCGAGCCGGGGCACCACCAGCTCGGCGAGTTCGCGGGCGGTGTGGACCACGTCGAGTTTCGTGCCGATGGCGTCGGCGGCCTCGTTCAGCATGGCCAGCCGTTGCCGCGCCCAGTGCTGCTCGCTGCTGTCGAAGGCGGCGAGGGCGGTGCCGATCAGTTCGCCGGAGGGGTCCCGCACCGGCCACAGCTCGACGTTCCAGGCGTGCATGCGCCGCCTGGACGGTGCGTGGGTCCAGCTCTCGTACTGGACCGGCTGCCCGGTCTCCACCACCAACTGCAGGTGGCGCAGGAAGCCGCGGCTGTGCTCGGCGTCCTCGACGGTGTCCGGGTAGTACCGGTGCAGGAGCGTCTCCGCCGGTTGCCCCATGACCTGGCACGCCACGTCGTTCATCCGCAGGTACCGCTGGCCGGTGTCGAAGACCGACATCGACACGGAGGCCTGCTGGAACGCGAGCTCCCCCAAGCTCCGCTCGCGCGCCGCGGACTCCGCGGTGATCACGAACCCCCGCCGCTCCCCGCGCACCGGGCACATACGGAGCACCGGCTCCATCCGCCGTCCGTCGCGGTCCCGCAGGGCCACGGGGGCGGTCCCGTCCCGGCACAGTGCGCGCCAGGCGGCGCGCGCGTCCCCGTCCACCAGCTCCGCCGCCGGCCGGCCGGTCACCTCGTCGGCCGTGTACCCCGTGAGCAGGCGCGCTCCCTCGCTCCAGCCCGTGACGGTGCCGCCTCCGTCGATCACGGCCATGGCGTCACCGGCCGGGACCGTCCGCTCTTCATCGCGCGGCGCCGTCACCATATGTCCAAGAATGATCCCGCCGTGCAGCCGCATCAAGCCGGGTCAGGGCGCAGAGGGTCCGGGGCGGGCGTGGCCTCAGTCGGCGGTGCGGCCCGAAGCGCGTGGCACGGTGTGGAACAGCCGGGCGGGTACGGCGGCGGCCAGGACGCGGTACCCCTAGAGGGTGCTAGTGTCCTGCGCCAGTAGTTGATCGTTAGTTGGTGTGTGACTTCTACTGCTGGTGCGTCAGTTCCTCGTCGGGGCCCGAAGCTGGAGCCGTTG
>NZ_JBSFUU010000128.1:0-19242 GCF_053591955.1 Streptomyces sp. NPDC002845
CGAAGCACGGGTCAGGCCACCGCCCGGAGCGGCACCCGATCATCCTCACAGTCGAAGCACGAGCCGACCCGCCCCATGGACTGGGTGACGCCCAGTCGGCGGCAGGCGCGGGCGAACTTCCGTGAGGCGTACTCGCTTCCGCGGACGCTCTCCTGAATGTCAACCCCTCTGGACTGACCGGTTCGGGGTGCCGTCCTGCTTGATCAGGTAGTAGGCCTCGCGGGCGACGTATCGCTTGAGACAACGGATGATCTCCATCTTCGACTTGCCTTCGCTGGTGCGGCGTTCGACGTACTTCTGGGTGGCCTCGTCGTAGTGCAGGCTGCAGACCACGGCCATGTGGAGAGCGGAGTTGGCCTGGCGGTCGCCACCGTGGTTGAGCCGGTGACGCTGGACCTTCCCGGAGGAGGCCGACAGCGGGGCGACGCCGCAGAGTTTGGCGAAGCGGGCCTCGTCGGTGACCCGCTGAGGATTGTCGCCGCAGGTGACCAGGAGCTGGGCGGTGTTCTCGATCCCGAAGCCGGTCCGCTCCAGCAGCGACGGTGCCAGCTCGCGGACCAGAGGCTCGATCATCACGTCGAGATCAGCAACCCCGTCGTTGAGTTCAAGGTAGCGGCGGGCCAGGGACTTGATCGCGATGCGGGTGGCCGAGACGGGGTCACGGAAGGCGGTCTCATCCGGCCGCCAGGCGGCGCAGGTGCGGATGAGCTGCATCCGTGTCAGGTTCCGTACCTGGTCGCGGAGTTCCTCAGGCGCGGAGATGATCTGGCAGCGCAGCATCTGCAGGGCGACGCGGCGAGCCTTGACGGCGGTGGAGCGGGCGATCCGCAGCACGCGCAAGGACTCCACCATGCCGGTGCGGGTCTTGGGAGTGATCACACGGTTGCCGGCCAGGGCGGCGTGGGCGGCGTTCTCTGCGTCGAGGGTGTCGTCCTTGCCGCGGCGGCGCCGGTCGGAGCGGTCGGGCCGGTTGACCTCGAGGATCTCGATGCCGGCCTGCTGAAGGTGGCGCAGGAGTCCGGCGCCGTAGGAGCCGGTGCCCTCGATGCCCATGCGGCGCACGTCGCCGAAGGTGCGCATCCAGGCGAGCAGGGCGCGGTAGCCGGCCCGGGTCGTGGAGAACGCCTGGGCGTCCAGGACGTGGTCGTCGGTGTCGATCACGGCGGCGACGTGCAGGTCCTTGTGGGTGTCCACGCCGCCGATGACGACGCGGGAAACGGGTGGGAGGCTGGCCATGTCGGCCTCCTCGCGGACGAGAGCACGGTGGGTCGGCGCGCGGTCACCGAGGCGGCGGACAAGACAGTGATGGGACCTTGGCCAGGCTCTCCTTAAGTCACTCCCGTCGGCGAGGCGAGCGCCTCGCCGGGATGCTCCCGGGCCACCGACAAGTCCGAGGAAGGACAGCGCCGTCGATCGGAGTGCGGGTCAGGAGGCCGCGAGAGCATCCCGGCACCGGCATCCTGGCGCGTCCATCGCGTAGCCGAGCAGGCGCTGGGAGAACAGGTCGATGACCGTGGCGAGGTAGAACTTGCCCTCCTCGGTGACAATCTCTGTCATGTCGCCCGCCCAGACGAGATCGGGTTCCTCGGCAGTGAAGTCCCGCTTGACGAAGTCCGGTGCGGCCGGCCGCTTCCCGGCCGGGTCAGCCCGCTTCGGCGTCTCACCACCCGGGCGACGAGGCCGAGTTCGGCCATCAGCTTCGCGACGGTGTTCACCGAGATACGCCAGCCCTTGCGGACCACAGGATGAAGATCTTCGGTGATCCGTAGGTGCCGCCGGACTCGGTGAAGATCTCCTTGATCTCGTGGGCCAGCCGCTGTCTGCGCAGTTCACGCCCGGTGGGCTGGCGGTCGCGCCACTTGTAGAACCATGACTCGCTCACGCCCGGGGCGCGGCACGAGACGGTGTGCGGGATGCCATGCTCGGTCCTGTTGTCGCTGATCACCCCGGCCACGGCGGCCGGGTCCGCCGCAGCTACTTCACCCACAGGACCATGCAGCGTTTGAGGACATCGCGCTCCATCCCCAGCTCCTTGTTCTCCTTCTTCAGCGCCGCGTTCTCCGCCGTCAGCCGGGCGATCAACGCGTCCTGGTCCTCAGGCGTGGCCTTCTCGGCCCGCTTCGCCCGCGAGACCCAGCTCCCCAGGGTCGTCTCGTTGATCCCCAGGTCCTTCGCGACCTCGGGGACCGGCTTCCCGGTCTCCGTCACGATGCGTACCGCCCCCTCACGAAACTCCGCTGTGAACTTGCGACGCTTCTCCGCCATGACAACCAACATCCCCTGCTGTCACGGACTCCACGCTACGAGGGGAACCTCAAACGGGACCCCCATCGAGCCGCGCAACCTGAACCGCTCCTTCGAGGCGCTGTGCGCCCGCGCCGGAGTCCGTAAGGTCCGTTTCCACGACCTGCGCCACACGTGCGCCTCGCTGCTCCACGAACAGGGCGCGGACGCCCGCATGATCATGGAAGTCCTGGGCCACAGCTCCATCCGCGTGACCATGGACATCTACACTTTCGTACGCCTCGGCTCCCAGCGCTCCGCCTTCGACCGCGTTGGGGACGCATTGAGGGGTGACGGCAACGGGCCGGACGATGACGACGGTGCGGCCGGTGTCCCGGTAGCCGTCTGATTGGCTCCCGAAGGCGGTTGCCGTCAAACACTGCCGTCAAAGCAAAAGCCAGAGGCCCTGTGGATCACTCCACAGGGCCTCTGACACGCTGCGCACTCGGCAGGATTCGAACCTGCAACCTTCTGATCCGTAGTCAGATGCTCTATCCGTTAAGCTACGAGTGCTTGTGTGTTCTGTTGTGTTGACTCTTCCTGGCGGGCTTTTCGGCCCGGTCGGCGTTGCGGGAACAACATTACATGACTGGCGGCGTGAGGTGAAATCCGTTTGCCGTAGCCGTACTGACCTGCGGGAACGCCTGGATCGGGAGGGTCTGGGAGGGGCCGGGAGGGAGGCGCGGGCGGGGGCGTCGGTGACGCGGGGCGGTTCGTCGTGTCCAGGAGGCCGTGAACGGCCGAAGCCCCGGTCGGGGGTGACCAGGGCTTCGGGATCGGCGCGGAGGCGGAGGGATTTGAACCCTCGATGGGCTTTAAGACCCAAACCGCATTAGCAGTGCGGCGCCATAGACCGGACTAGGCGACGCCTCCAGCACGACCGCCCGCGCGAGCGCGAGTGGTGCGTCCAGATGATGACACAGCCGAGTGGGGTGTCACCAATCGCCCCCCACGGTACTAGGCGGAGAGGCCGCAGGGCAAAGCCGTAATGCCGTATCGCGGAGCCCGCATCACGGAGCCGGTGCCCAGGGTATGGGGAGGGCGGGTCATGCCTGTGGTGCCCCCGCCGGTCCCCAATCCCCCGGGGCGCAACCGCCCGGTCGGCGTTGCGTTAGTCAGGTCATGTTGCAGACGCTCTCTTCCCGCCCGGCCTCGGAGCGGCGGTCAGACTCGGAGCAGCGGTCCGCCCCGGATCACCGCCCCGTCTCCCATCGCCGGCCCGTCGCGCCCCCTCGCCCCGCCTTCCGCCGACTGCTCCTCGGTGCCGCTGCCTCCCTCACCGTCGCCGCGGGGCTGGCGCCGGTGGCGTACGCGGAGGGGGGCGGGCCGTGGCGGTCCTCGGAGCGGGTGTTGCCCACGCCCGTTTCCGAGGATCGGCTGATCGTCACCGTCGAGGGTGTGGGACGTGGCGGTGACGGGACGTATGAGCTGGAGTGCCATCCCGACGGGGGCAGTCATCCGGTCGCGCGGGACGCGTGTGGGCGGCTGGACCGGAGTACGAGGTGGGGGAAGGACCCGTTCGCGCCCGTGGCGCCGGGGACGATGTGCACGATGCAGTACGGAGGGCCGGCCACGGCGCATGTGACGGGTACCTGGGCCGGGCGGCCGGTGGACGCCCGGTTCAGGCGGAACGACGGGTGCGAGATCGCCCGCTGGGACGCCTTGGTTCCCGTCCTGCCCGGCGCCCGCGCTTGACGAGGAACGTGGCGCAGGACGGCAAGCAGGACGGCAAGCAGGACGGGAAGAAGAAGGGCGAGGAAGGACGAGGAAAGCCGGAGAGTACGCCCAGGCGCAGGCCGGCGCATGGTCACAGGTTCCGCGTCACTTCCGCGTGCGGCCTCCCTCTCATCCGGCGTCGCGAGCGCAACCACTGCCCGTAGACTCCCTCGCGTGACACGCTGGGGACCGGTTGGCAAGATGGCCCGAGCGGTCGGCAAGGTGCGGTAACAGGGAGGAAGCGTCTCGTGAGCAGCAGGCCATCCCGAGGCGCTGCTCGCCTCGCAGCCATACTCGACGCGCTGCCCGACGCGTTGGTCCTGGTCAACGCCAATGGAACCGTCGTCAACGCCAACACCATCGCCCTGGAGGCCTTCGAGACCCCGGGGACCGCGTTGGTGGGGCGCGGGCTGCTCGACCTGCTGCCCGAGTTCGATTCCCGGCTCATCCCCGGGTCCATGCGCCGGCCCGACTCCATCGATCCGCGCGGGCGGACCAAGCCGACCCGGATGATGGCCCGGCGGACCGACGGAAGTGAGTTCCCGGTCGAGGTCACCAGCGCGAATCTGGAGAACGGGCAGCAGGCGTACGACGGTTACGGGTACGCCAATGACGAGCTGCTCATGCTCGTCGTACGTGACCTGTCGGGGACCGTCGACACCGAGGCCGAGCTCGCCCGCTCGCAACGGCAGACCGAGATGATCCTGCGGGCGGCCTCCGAGGGAGTGGTCGGGACCGATACCGACGGGCGGATCGTGCTCGTCAACCCTGCCGCCGTTCAGATACTGGGCTACCGGGCCAGTGATCTGGGGGGCAGGGAGCTCCACACCCTCCTCCTGCACTCCCGCGAGGACGGCTCCCCCTTCCCGTACGCGGAGTCGCCGCTCGCCGACACCCTGCGCTCCGGGCGCAAGCACCGGGTGCGCGGGCAGGTGCTGTGGTCGAAGAGCGGTGACCGGGTGCCGGTCGACCTGACGACCGCGCCGGTACGCGACGGCGACCAGCTCGTCGGTGCCGTCATGACCTTCACCGACCGGCGGCCGTACGACACGCTCGCCGACGAGAGGGAGGCCGAGGCCAAGCAGCACGCGGACGAGCTCGAACGGATCGCCAAGCAGCACGCCGACGAGCTTGAGCAGCTGCGCGAAACGCACGGCGGCGAACTCCGCGAGGTGCTGGAGAAGCACGCGGAGGAACTCGCCGCGAACGACGAGCGGTACGCGGCGCTCGGGGAGCGCGAGAAGGACCGGTACGAGGCCCTCGCCGCCCGGCACGACCAGCTCCTCTCCGTGCTCGCCACCTCCCTGCGCGGCCCGCTCGACCAACTGCGCGGCGAACTCGGCAAGCTCGCCGCCGACGACGCCGGCCAGCTGTGGCCCGAGGCCAACCAGGTCCTGCACCACCTCACGGCCGGGTACTCCCGCATCACCACGCTCATCGACAACGTTCTGGGCTATCAGCGGCTCGACTCCGGTGACGACGGTCTCGTACGTACGGCCGTGATGCTCGACGCCGTCGTCGCGGCCGGTGTCGACGGGGCCGTCGACCTGATCGGGCCCGGGCGGGTGCAGTTCGCCGTGCACGCGCCGCCCATCGAGGCCGAGGTCGACCAGCAGCGGCTCGCGGGCGCGCTCGCGCACCTCATCGCGGACGTGGCCGGCGTCGACGCGACGGGCAGCGCCCCCGTCTCGGCCGGCGGCTACATGGACAACACGGTCGTCGTCGCGGCCGCGCAGCGCGGTGAGGTCGTACGGATCGAGGTACGCGGGCCGTACGCCGGGGGAGACCCGGTGCATCAGCCGATCGTCACGGGGATCGTGCGCGCGCACGGCGGTGTGCTGCAGACGCACGAGGTGCCGGGGATGAGCGGCAGCGCGTATGTGCTTGAGGTACCCATCGGCGGTGGTGCCGGGGCGGTTCCGCTCCCGGCTGTCCCTGAGGGCAGCGGTGCCGAGGTCGCGCTGCCCGAGCAGGCCGCCGCCGGAGGCGGGCGGCGGCGGGCACGACGGTCTTCGGTGGACGCGTTCCTGGAGAGCGAGGGGAGTGAGGGGAGCGAAGGGAGCGCGGGCGCGGGGAACAGCGCGGAGAACTCGGGGAGCGAGAAGGCCGAGGTCGGCGCCGCCGCGCCGCCGGCCGCTCCCGCCGCTCCGACCGGGCGGCGTCGGCGGCGCGCCGCCCCGGCGGCGGACGGTGAGGGTTCTGAGGCTGCCCGGGCCGAAGGGAACGACGGCTCCGGGAACGGTTCCAGGAACGGTTCCGGTGGTACGGGGCGGCGGCGCGGGCGGCCGAGTCCGGCCGAGGCGGTCTCCGAGGGGGCGGTCGTCACGGCCGCCGAGCATGCCGCGGGAGCCGCGGCCGTGGCCACGGGGCTGGGGGAGGCGGTGCCGCCGCAGGGTGTGCCCGCGCCCAGCGGTCGGCGTGCCCGACGCGACGGCGAACAGCACGCGCTGCCGCCGGCGCTGCCCGCGGCGGCTCCGGCCTCGGCTCCGAACTCGCCGGACGCCTCCGGCGAGGGCGCCGCTGCCGCCCCCCAGCCGACCGGGCGCCGTCGGCGTGCCCTGGCCAACGCGAACGAGCGCGCTGCCGCGCAGGCCGCGCAGGAGGCGGAGAACGGGGGGCGGGCCGTTTTCGCGCTGCCACCCGCCGAGGCCGACCGGACACCGACTGCTCCGGCTGCTCCTCAGACGCCTCAGACGCAGCCGGCGCCGCAGACGTCCGAGGTTCCTCAGTACGAGGGTGCGGAGGTGGCAGCCTCCGCCGGACAGGGAGCCGTTCCGGGACAGCCGGGACAGCCGGGGCAGGCGGGGCAGGCGGGGCAAGAGGTTGTCGGTCAGGCCGGTGGGGTTCCGGGCGCGCCCGGGGTCGCCGTAGCGCCGGGGGCCGGGGCTCCGGGCGGTGCGCAGGCCGACGACGGCCGCCATGACGCTGCGCTGCCCGACCCGGCCGACGATCACACCCCGCCGCAGCCGCATCCCGTGTCCCAGCCGACGGGTCGCCGCCGGGCCCGGCAGCAGGGCCAGGGCCAGGACGGGACGACGGGGGCGCCTGCGCAAGGGGTTCCCGCGCAGGGAGTTCCGGCGCACGGTCAGGCGCAGGCGGTTGCCGCGCTGGGGCCCGCCGGCCAGGGCGCCGTACCCGGGCAGGGGACCGCCACCGGGCCGGGGATTCCGGGACAGGGGGCGCCTGGTCAAGGGCTGTCTGGCCAGGGACTGCCTGGCCAAGCGGTGCCCGCGCAGGCAGCCCTGGCTGCGGGGCAGGCCGTGCCCGGGCAGAACGCCCAGAGCCAGGTGGCCGTGCCTCCGCAGGGAGTTCCGGCCGCGCCTCCGCAGGCTGTCGCTGCGCAGGGCGTTCCCACTGCGCCGGCGCAACAGCAGCCCGTTCCCGCCCAGGGGATTCCAGGGGCGGCCCAGCCCATCCCGGCGCAGGGCATGCCCGGCGCCACCGCCCAGCCCGTCCCCGCGCAAGGGGTCCCGGGCGCACCCATCCCTGGTCAGCCGACCCCGACTCAGGGTGCCCCGGCCCCGGTTGCCCAGAGTCAGCCCGTCCCCGCGCAGGGCGTACCCACCGCGGGCGCCCCCGGCCAGGCAGTCCCCGTCGGCCAAGCAGCACCGGTCAGCCCGACCGCCCCCGCGCAGTCCATCCCCGCCCAGGCCACCGCCCCCACGGCACCCCCCGCCGCACCGCAGAACCCCCAGCCTCAGCCCCACCCACAGGCCCAAGCCCAGGCCCAGCCCGCCGCGCCCCAGGCCCCCCAGCCCTGGCCCGCCGGTGCCGACACCCCGACCGGTGGCATCCCCGCGCAGGCAACGGCCCCGGGCGCACCCCAGCCCCAGCCCCAGCCCCAAGCTCAACCCCAGCCGACCGGCACCCAGGACACCTCGGCCACCGGCACCCCCGTACCACCCACCACCCAGCCCCAGCCGCAACCCCAGCCCTGGCCAGGCCCCGACGCCCCTGGCACCGCCGACACCACGGGCGCAGCCCCGCAGCCCCAGGCCACCGGCACCCCCGTACCACCCACCACCCAGCCCCAGCCGCAACCCCAGCCCTGGCCAGGCCCCGACGCCCCTGCCGCCGCCGACACCACAGGCGCAGCCCCGCACCCCCAAGCCCCCGGAACCCCCGCTCCCGGCACCCCGCTCCCCGCGGAGCGCCCCGTACAGCCGCGAGCAGCGCAACCGCTCCCCGCCGAGGCCGCCGCCGCTCAGCCCGCGCCCACCACGCCCCCCATCGACCCCAACTCGACCCAGGGCCGTGCCATAAGCGTGCGCACCCTCGGCCAGGGCGTGCCCTTCGCGCGCCAGCCGCAGCCGGGGGGCACGCCTCCCCCGCACCAGAGCAACGGCTCGGGTCGCCGCCGCAAGCTGGGTACGCCCCCGGAACCCCCAGGTGAGCGCCCGGAGACGACCGCGCGTCCGCACCCGCAGCCCGGACAGTCCACACAGTCCGGACAGCCCGCGCCTCAGACTCCTCCGGCACCGGTTCCGGCGCAGCCCTCCCTGGCCGGGCAGTCGAGGCTGGCCGGAGCGACGGACGGCGCCGGACGCTCGTACGCCATAGGGGCGCCCGACAAGAACGCCGTCGAGGGTCCCGAGCCGCTCGACGGCCCCGGTGGCGCGGTGGAGGTCTCCGACCAGCCGCATCCGCAGCCGATGGACGACGAGTTGCCCCCGGAGCCGTTGGACAACCCGCGTCGGCTCCTCGTCTGGCCCGCGCCGGATGTGACGACCCAGCAGGCGCTGAGCGACCGCGGCTACCGGCCCGTCACCGTGAACTCGCGCGAGGAGGTCGACGCGCAGATCGCCGCCTTCCCGGCCGCGCTTTTCGTCGACCCGCTCACCGGCCCGATCACGCGCACGGCGTTGCAGTCGCTGCGCCAGGCCGCCGTAGCCGCCGAGGTCCCCGTGCTCGTGACGGCGGGACTCGGGCAGGCGACGCGCGAGGCCGCGTACGGCGCCGACCCGGCCGTACTCCTGAAGGCACTCGCGCCCCGGGACTCGGAGCAGCATCCGCCGCGCGTCCTCCTCGTCGAGGAGCACCCGGAGATCGCGCTGGCGCTCACCGCAACGCTGGAGCGGCGGGGCGTGCAGGTTGCGCGAGCCACGTCGGACGCGGATGCCGTCACCCTGGCCGCGCAGATGCGGCCGAACCTGGTGGTGATGGGCCTGATGCAGGTACGCCGCCGGGAGGCCGGAGTCGTCGACTGGCTGCGCGCGAACGGCCTGCTCAACCGCACCCCGCTCGTCGTCTACACCGCCGCCGTCGACCAGGCCGACCTTCCGCGCCTGGCCTCGGGGGAGACGGTCCTGTTCCTCGCGGAACGCTCGACCAGCCCCGAGGTGCAGACCCGGATCGTGGAGCTGTTGGCGCGGATCGGCACGAACTGAGCCGTCCAACCCACGCCAGACGCCAGACGCCAGACATACGACGCTTGGGGCGTTGTTTCACGTGAAACAACGCCCCAAGTGTCGTACAAAGCCCCTCAGGCCCTTAATCTGCCCCTTAGATCTGCGTGACGTCCAACTCCCCCTCGGCGTACTGCCTGCGCAGCACCTTCTTGTCGAACTTGCCCACGCTCGTCTTCGGCACCGACTCGATGATCGTCCAGCGCTCGGGGAGCTGCCACTTGGGGATCTTGGCCTCGTCGGCGAGGAAGGTGCGGAGGGTGGTGAAGTCGGCGGTGGCGCCCTCCTTCAGCACGACGATGGCGAGCGGTCGTTCGCCCCACCTCTCGTCCGGTACAGCGACGACGGCGGCCTCGGCGACGGCCGGGTGGGCCATCAGGGCGTTCTCCAGCTCGACGGACGAGATCCACTCGCCGCCGGACTTGATGACGTCCTTGGCGCGGTCGGTGAGGGTGAGGTAGCCGTCGGGGCTGATGGTGCCGACGTCACCGGTCTTGAGCCAGCCGTCCTCGCTGAACTTGTCGGCGGGGCGGAGCGGTTCGGCACCCTCGCCGCCGTAGTACGCGCCCGCGATCCAGGAGCCGCGCACCTCCAGCTCACCGGCGGACTCGCCGTCCCAGGCGAGCCGTTCCCCGCCGGGACCGGTGAGGCGGCCCTCGACACCGGCAGGGAAGCGGCCCTGGGTGAGCCGGTACGCGAACTCCTGCTCCGTGCCCACGACGTGGGCCGGCGGCCGGGCGATCGTGCCGAGCGGTGAGGTCTCGGTCATGCCCCATGCGTGGCACACGCGCATGCCCAGCTTGTCGAAGGCCTCCATCAGCGACGGCGGGCAGGCCGCACCACCGATGGTGACCTGAGTGAGCGAACTGACGTCCCGGGGGCGGGCGGTGAGCTCGGCGAGCAGCCCCTGCCAGATGGTCGGGACGGCCGCCGCGTGTGTGGGGCGCTCCTTCTCGATCATCTCGGCGAGCGGGGCGGGCTGCAGGAAGCGGTCCGGCATCAGCATGTTGACGCCGGTCATCAAGGTGGCGTGCGGCAGGCCCCAGGCGTTCACGTGGAACTGGGGGACCACGACGAGCGAGAGGTCCTCGTCGGTCAGGCCCATGGACTGGGCCATGTTGACCTGCATGGAGTGCAGGTAGATCGACCGGTGGGAGTAGACGACGCCCTTGGGGTCGCCGGTCGTGCCGGAGGTGTAGCACATGGCGGCCGCGCTGCGTTCGTCCAGCTCGGGCCAGTCGTACGAGGTCGGCTTGTTGGCGAGCAGCTCCTCGTACTCGTGCACGGGGACGCTCACTCCGTTGAGCAGCGAACGGTCGCCGGGCCCGGAGACGACGACGTGCTCGACCGTCTTGAGGTGCGGGAGGAGCGGCGCCAGGAGGGGGAGAAGCGAGCCGTCCGCGATGACGACGCGGTCGGCCGCGTGGTTGACGATCCACGCGAGCTGCTCGGGAGGCAGGCGCAGGTTGAGGGTGTGGAGGACGGCGCCCATGGAGGGGATCGCGAAGTACGCCTCGACGTGGGGAGCGTTGTTCCACATGAGGGTGGCGACCCGGTCGTCGCCCTCGACGCCGAGGTCCTCGCGCAGCGCGTGCGCCAGCTGGGCGGCCCGGTCGCCGATCTCGGCGTAGGAGCGCCGGTGCGGCTCCGCCTCGCCGGTCCATGTGATCACCTGCGACGACCCGTGGATGGCCGACCCATGGGTCAGGATCCTTGAGATCAGCAACGGTACGTCCTGCATGGTGCTCAGCACGGCGTCCTCCCGGGGCGACTCTGCCTACGCGGTAGTAAGGGCTGCGCTGATTCTGCTCACATACCGCGTGGTATGTCACTAGAAACCCGGATGATCGATCAGAGCTCATACAGGGGTGGCGACCTGCGCCACCGGTTACCGGCGGTACCAGTTACCAGAGGTATCGGTTACCAGAGGTACTGGTTACCAGTGGTACCGGGGGCGCGGGCCGGTCACTGCCGTACGGGCTCCAGTTCGGGATCCTCGCGCAGCTTGCCCAGCGCTCGCGACACCGCCGACTTCACCGTGCCCACCGACACCCCGAGCACCTCGGCCGTCTGGACCTCGCTGAGGTCCTCGTAGTACCTGAGGACGACCATCGCCCGCTGCCGGGCGGGCAGCCGCATGATCGCGCGCCACATCGCGTCGTGCAGCGCCTGCTGCTCGGCCGGGTCGCCGGCGGGTATCCCCTCCGGCTCCGGCAGCTCGTCGCACGCGAACTCGTCGACCTTGCGCTTGCGCCACTGCGACGTCCGCGTGTTCAGCAGGGCACGCCGTACGTAGCCGTCGAGCGCTCTGTGGTCCTCGATCCGCTCCCAGGCGACGTATGTCTTGGCGAGCGCGGTCTGCAGCAGGTCCTCCGCGTCGCTCGGGTTCGCGGTCAGCGACCTGGCGGTACGCAGCAGCACCGGCTGACGGGCCTTCACGTACGACGAGAACGACGGGTACGAGAGGGTCTGCGCCCTTGCGGTAGCGGCGTTCGAAGCGCTGGTGCAGACGGGTGTGGTCATGGCTCCACGCTAGGTTCGGCCCCCGTCCGGGCGGATCGGCCGGAGGTCCCGAAGCCGGGTCCCCCTCAGGTTGTAGGAAGGGGGTTGGCTACACCTCCTGGAGATGGAGCCGCGGCCCTCATCTACTGAGGGTGTATCCCTGAGAAGCACCTGCGGTCGCCGTACGAGTCAGCGCGTACGAGTCAGCGCGTACAAGTCAGCGCGTACAAGTCAGCGCGTACAAGTCAGCGCGTACAAGTCAGCGCGTACAAGTCAGCGCGTACAAGTCAGCGCGTACGAGTCCATCCATCCCGTACACGCGCGTCCATATGCGCGCTCAGCCGTCGCGTTCACCCGCCCGCCCCCAGCACCAGTCCCGACGTCGGCACCCCCGTCCCTGCCGTCACCAGGACCCGCGCCGCCCCCGGGACCTGGTTCACCGCGGTCCCCCGCACCTGCCGTACCCCCTCCGCGATCCCGTTCATGCCGTGCAGATACGCCTCCCCGAGCTGCCCCCCGTGCGTGTTGACCGGCAGCCGCTCCTCGGCCACGAAGTGCGCCGCCTCGCCCGGCCCGCAGAACCCGAACTCCTCCAGCTGCATCAGCACGAACGGCGTGAAGTGGTCGTACAGGATGCCCACATCGATGTCCGCGGGCCCGAGCCCCGACGTCCGCCACAGCTGCCGCGCGACCACGCCCATCTCGGGCAGTCCGGTCAGGTCGTCCCGGTAGAAGCTGGTCATCTGTTCCTGCGCCCGGCCCGCGCCCTGGGCGGCCGCCACGACCACGGCGGGCGGATGCGGCAGATCACGCGCCCGTTCCACGGACGTGACCACGATCGCCTGCCCGCCGTCCGTCTCCTGGCAGCAGTCCAGCAGCCGCAGCGGCTCGACGATCCAGCGCGAGGCGGCGTGCTCGGCGAGAGTGATGGGGCGGCCGTGGAAGTACGCCGCCGGGTTGGTCGCCGCGTACTTCCGGTCCACGACCGCGACGTGTCCGAACACCTCGGGCGTCAGCCCGTACGCGTACAGGTACCGCTGCGCCGCCATCGCCACCCACGACGCGGGCGTGAGCAGCCCGAACGGCATCGCCCAGCCGAGCGCCACCCCCTCCGCCGAGGGCTCGCGGTGCCGCACCCCCGAGCCGAACCGCCGCCCCGACCGCTCGTTGAACGCCCGGTAACAGACCACGACCTCGGCCACCCCGGCGGCGACGGCGAGCGCCGCCTGCTGGACGGTCGCGCACGCGGCCCCGCCGCCGTAGTGGACGCGGGAGAAGAAGGACAGCTCCCCGATCCCGCACGCCTGTGCGACGGTGATCTCCGGGCTGGTGTCCATCGTGAACGTCACCATCCCGTCCACGTCCGCCGGCGTCAGCCCCGCGTCGTCGAGCGCGGCCCGCACCGCCTCCACGGCGAGCCGCAGCTCACTCCTCCCCGACTCCTTGGAGAACTCCGTGGCCCCGATCCCGACGATCGCGGCCCGCCCGCCGAGGGAGTCCGCCGTCCGTACGCTCATGACTCACCCCCGGCGACCGGAACGCCGGCCGCGGCCGTAACGGTGACGGTGACCGTGCCGGTCACATGCCTGCCGATGCCGTTCGTCCCAACGACCTTCACGGTGACCGTGCCTCCATCGGCCTCGTCCCCGCCGTCGATCTCCTCGACCGTGCCGGTCAACACCATGGTGTCGCCGGGGTAGTTGGGCGCACCGAGCCGGACGGCCACCTTGCGGAGGACGGCGGTGGGCCCGAAGTGGTCGGTGATGTAGCGCCCGACCAGGCCGTTCGTGGTCAGGATGTTCATGAAGACGTCCGGGGACCCCTTCTGCCGCGCCAGCTCCGGGTCGTGGTGCACGTCCTGGTAGTCGCGGGAGGCGATGGCGCCGGCGACGATGAGGGTGCGGGTGATCTCGATCTCCAACGGCGGAAGCTTCTCGCCGACCTTCATCCCGCCACCTCCTGGGCACGGAAGACCGGCAGCACCAGCTCTTCCTCGTACCGCGCGAATTCAAGCCGTACGGGCATCCCGATCCGCACCTCGTCGCAGGGCACCCCCACCACATTGCTGACGATCCGCACCCCTTCGGCCAGCTCGATCAGCGCGACGGCGTAGGGAGGGGCGAAGGCGGGGAAGGGCGGATGGTGCATGACGACGTACGAATAGACGGTCCCGTCGCCGCCCGCCTCGACGGTGTCCCACACCGGGGAGCCGCAGGCGTTGCAGCCCGGGAGCCAGGGGAAGCGGAGGGCTCCGCAGCCGCCGCAGCGCTGAATCAGCAGCCGGTGCCCCTCGACGCCCTCCCAGAACCCGGCGTTGTCGCGGTTGACGACGGGCCGGGGCCGTTTCGGCGGGGACTCGTGCTTTCGCACGGCGGGCTCGGACGCTCGTACGACTGCGGCGGGCGCGGACGGTCGTACGGCGGGCGCGAACTTGAGGATCCGGAAGCGATGGGTCCCCGCGAGCCGACCGTCCACCCGCACATCCATCCGGGTGGTCACGAAGTACCCGACCCCGAGTGTCGTGGTCTTGGGCCCCGACACCGACTCGATGACGGAGTCGAAGGTGATCTCGTCCCCCGGCCGCAGTGCACGCAGGTACTCCTGCTCGCAGTCGGTGGCGACGACGGAGGTGTACCCGGCGCCGTCGAGCAGTCCCAACAGCTCCTCGTACGCCGCAGAGCGCCCCGTGTGCCCGCTCAGGCCGCCCATCGTCCAGACCTGGAGCATGGTGGGCGGAGCGATGGCGTCCGGTCCCGTGTACGCCGGGTTGGTGTCGCCCATCGCCTCGCACCAGTGCCGGATCATGGCCGGGTTGACGGGGTCCTTGCCCGCCCCGCCCAGGACGGCTGCCCGCCCTTCGTACGCCTTCAGCCGTACGGAAAGGTCTTCGGTCACCGGCGCCGCCCCCAGTCTCGTACGTACAAGACTTTCTGACTGTCCGTCAGATTGAAGGAACTGCCCACGGACCGTCAAGAGCGCCACAAGTGGCCGAAGGAGTTGAAGGAGCCAAGGAAGCCACGGGAGGGAGCCGTGGGAACCATGGGCGCCATGGGCAGACGTCTGCGCGGCGGCGCCGAAGCACCGCCGCGCAGACGTGTCGCACCCCACAGAGCACACCCCGCACCCGAGTTACCGGAGTTGCGGGAGGTACCAGGCCGCCCTCCCCCGGCTCACCACAGGTTGGTGAAGTTGACGTCGACGTTCTTGTTCGACTGGTCGATGGCCGTGAACGCGGAGCCGTCGACCTGAGCGGTGTTGCTCTGGTTCGAGGCGCCGGAGCCGACCGCCTGCTGCTGCGTGGTGGACGAGTTGCCGTTGTTGTCGCCGCCTACGCCACTGCCGACGATGCCCGCGAGGGCGTTGGTGACGGCCGCGTTCGATCCGTTGTCCGCGAAGGCGCCGTTGTCTGCCGTCGCGACGCCCGAGAAGAGGGCGGCCGCGAGGGGCAGCGCCGCGGCGGCGGCGAGGACGCGGGCGGTACGGATGCTTGCCATGTGTTTCCTCCAGAAGGTGCACGCACCGGCTCCGTTGCCGATACGAGCGTGAACTACGGCTTGCGCCAAGGCGGTTGGCCGACCGCCCCGGACGTTTTGTACTCGACGTCGCGAATCCAGAGTTGCCCACCGAATCCCCGGCGAACCACCCCGGAAGCCCTGATTCCCTCTGAAGCGTGATGACATGTCGATAAACCTGTCACGCGCTCGCGAATTACCAGCTCAGAGGACGCGAGCCGCGACGAGGCACCGCGAGCCACCCCCGCCCCAAGCCCCGCAAGGGATGAAGCGTTCCGCCACATCCTCGCCAAATCCCCGGCAAATCGCCCACAGAGCCCCGGCCTCGCCCCCGCCCTCCCCACCACCCCTTCCCTTTTTCGAACGTACGTACGAACATGGATCCATGGCCACCACCGACCGGCAGGCCACGACCCTGGCCCTGGCCCACGCCCTGTCCGCCGCCGAGCGCGGGCTGGCGGTGATCCCCCTGTCCCGGACGAAACTCCCGGCCCTCCGCTCCCCCCACCGCGACGACCCGTCACCGCCCCCCTGCCACGGCGAGTGCGGCCGCCCGGGACACGGGGTGTACGACGCCTCGACCAACCCGCGCCGCATCCGCGAACTCTTCGCCGCCGCACCCTGGGCGACCGGCTACGGCATCGCCTGCGGCCTGCACCCGCATCACCTGATCGGCATCGACCTGGACACGAAATCGGGCACGGACTCCTCAGCCGCCCTGCGGGAGTTGGCCCTGCGTCACCTCTTCACGATCCCCGAGACGGTCGTCGTACTGACCCCCAGCGGCGGCCGCCACCTCTGGCTCACCGGCCCACCCGACGTGGTCGTCCCCAACTCGGCCGGCCGCCTGGCCCCCGGCATCGACGTCCGCGGCGCCGGCGGCTACCTCGTCGGCCCCGGCTCCCGTACCGAACACGGCGTCTACAGCACGGCCCCCGGCACAGCCCACCTGGCCCCGGCCCCCTGCCCCCGGGCCCTCCTGCGCCTCCTGCTCCCTCCACCCCGCACCCACCACTCCGCGCCCCCTGTACGCGGACAACACGGCCAAGGCCTCGTCCAGTTCGTCCTGGCGGCCCACCCGGGCCAACGCAACACCCGCCTCTTCTGGGCCGCCTGCCGCGCCTACGAGAACGACATCGGCCCCGACCTCGCGGACGCCCTGACCGACGCCGCGATCCGCACGGGCCTCACCGAACGCGAGGCCCGCTCGACCATCGCCTCGGCGGCACGGATGACGGGGCGGCGGGCATGAACCGGCGGGTCGCGGTGAGGCAGAGTGCACGCCGAAGGGGTGCCCTTCCCGAGAGGGGCACCCCTTCTGACCTGCTGCGGTGGGTGTGGGATTTGAACCCACGGTGACATCGCTGCCACGACGGTTTTCAAGACCGTTCCCTTAGGCCGCTCGGGCAACCCACCTTGGCCACGTCCTACCTGGGACGGAGCGGCTACAGCCTACCGGCCTCACGCGTTGCGCGGGCGTCATGGTCCACACGGGGTCCACTGGCGCTGCTCCGCTGCCCAAGAGCACTACTCCAGCCAGCACCGGCCTGCGCACCTGGAAGCCTAGGGCTATCCCAGCATCCCCCAGAGGAGAGGGGGCTCCACTGGCTCCCGTGCCCATACCCACCCACGGCGTCCGCGGTGGAGCACACGGAGCCGGCAACCTTCTGATCCGTAGGATCGGGCAACGTCGTACGGAGGGGCTCGGCCCTGGCTTGGCTGGATCGCCGAGGTTCGTGATCATCGGCCCCTGTGTGCCGTCGTTGCCGTCAGAGCTGCCGTCAACACCGAACGGCGCACCGCCGCCACGACGGTTCTTCGGCCCGCCCGCCTCAACTCCGCCAACACCGCCCTAACGTGCTCCCCGACAGCAACCCGAAGACGGAACCGTCAAGCATCAAACGAGGTTGCACACATGCGTCCGTGTCTACTGAGTTACAACTATCTCTAGTGGACGGTGTACGCCATCTGGGCCGGCGTCGGGACCGCCCCCATCGCCGCCAGCGGGATGCTGTTCCTCAGCGAGAGTGCGAACGCCGCAAAGCTGCTGGACATCGCGCTGGTGATCGCCGGTATGGGCAGGTTCAATACCTGCGCGTGAACCCTCCTGGCCGCTTCGGACAACAGGGGGTGGAATGCACTCCACTCCTATTACACGAAGAAGCGAGGGCCTCGTGGGGGATCCACCCACCGACGACGCGCTGGTCATCCAGGAATCCCTGGAGCGGCCGGAAGTATTCGCCAGGCTTTACGACAGACACGCCGCCGAGATCCACCGGTATGTGATGCGCCGGCTGGGCGACAGTCACGCCGATGACATCACGGCGCAGACCTTCCTCATCGCCTTCCGCAACCGCGCCCGCTACGACGTCGCGCGCGCCAGTGCCCGGCCGTGGCTCTACGGCATCGCCGGCAACCTCATCGGCAGCCACCGCCGCTCCGAAGTGCGGGCGCTGCGGGCGCTGGCTCGTACCGGCGTCGACCCGGTGGCCGAGTCCTGGTCGGAACGGGCCGACGAGCGGGTGACGGCCGAGGCCTCGCAGCAGGCGCTGGCCGGGGCGATCGCGGCCTTGCCCGGGAAGGACCGGCATGTGCTGCTGCTGGTCGCCTGGGCGGACTTCACTTACCAGGAGTGTGCCGACGCCCTCGGGGTGCCGGTCGGCACGGTCCGCTCCCGGCTGAGCCGGGCGCGGCGCAAGATGCGTACGGCGCTCGGCGCCGACCCCACCCTCGTAAGCGACCACAACGGGGCGGTAACCCATGGATGACATGACCAAGATGCACGAGCTGCGCGCCGATGCGCCGACGCCGGACCGGGTGCGGCTGGTTCCCGGCCGCCAGAAGCTGCTGGGAGCAGCGCAGCAGGGCTCTGCCCGCAGGATGCGGCTGGACTGGCGCGTGACGGCTGCGGGGGTCGCCGCGACGGTGATCACCATCGCGGTGCTGGTGACCATGCTCGTCGGTGGCGATGGACCCGAGCGCGGCGTGCAGCCTGCCGGGCCCGACCTGACGTCCGCGACGGCACTCCTGGAGCAGGCGGCGGAAGTGGTGTCGCAGCAGCCGGATCTGCATCCGCGCGACGGCCAGTGGGTCTACCTGAAGACCGCGCAGTGCCAATACGGAGCGTCGGACGCGGCGCCCGATGCCAAGCCCAAGGTGAGCGAGGAGTGGGTCCAGTACGACAGCCCCGTGAGGGAGGACGACAAGGACGGCGACGACGAGCCCTCGCAGCGGCGGCTGTATCGCCTGCTCGCCTCGCTGCCGGACGACCCCGCCGAGATCCGGAAGCAGGCGGCGGACATGTTCCCCATGGGCAAGGACACCGGCTTGACGGGTGAGCAGCTCGAGACCTTCGCGCTCCTGGCGACCCTCGACGAGGCCTATCCCGTGCATCCGCAGGGGATGGCCAAGCTGTACCGGGCCCTGGCCGCGGACCCCGGGATCGAGGTGGTCCCGCACCTGGTGAAGGACCCCATGGGGCATGACGCCATCGCCATATACCCGGACCTGGGCAGCAAGGCCGTTCAGCGCCGGGAGTACCTCCTCGACCCCGGCACCTTCCAGTACCAGGGGAACCAGTCGGTCGCGGTGCGCGACTACGAGGAGAAGTACGAGGACGGCTCGTCGGCTGGGCCCTCGCACAAGAAGGGCGAGGTCACATTCTGCGAGATGAAGACGACCCAGTCCCTCGTCGACCGGGACGGCGAGAAGCCCTAAACCGGCCGGGGGGGGGGGGGGCCCCCCCGCCCCCCCCCCCCCCCCCCCCCCCCCCCCGCCCCCGGGGGCCCCCCCCCCGGGGGGGGGGGGGGCCGCGGCCCCCCCCC
>NZ_JBSFUU010000129.1:0-19131 GCF_053591955.1 Streptomyces sp. NPDC002845
GGCAGGCCGCCGAGTGCGGGTTCCTCGATGAACTGCCGGGTACCGTCGAGGTTGTAGTGGGTGGCGTACTCCAGCGTGGCCGGCGCCCCCGCCTTGACCAGCGGATCGTCGGCGGGCAGCTCAAGCTCGGTGGCGACCGGCCTCGAAAGGTTGTCGTAGTCGGTGACCGACCGGGTGTACGCCTGGCCGGTCTTGCCGCCCACATAGCGGGTGGACGAGGCCGCCAGCCCCTTCAGGACCGTGTCGTAGGAGTATCCGGTGAGCTGGTTGGCGTCCGACCGTGAGCCGGACCAGGTGCCGGTGACGCGGCCGAGGACGTCGTACGCCGAGACGATCGACTCCCCGCGCGAGTCCGTGGACTTCACGACCTGGTCGAGCTTGTTGTACTCGGTGGTGCTGGTGCCCTTGTCCGGGTCCGTCGTCCTGGTCTGGCGGCCGAACAGATCGTAGGTGTAGGTCCACTTCGCGTTGTCCGGGCCGGTCACGGCCGACGGCTGGCCGTCCAGGCCGTACTCGTGCTTCACCGAGGCATACGACAGACCCGTGCCCGCACCGTACCCGGCGTCCGCCGGACTGGAACCGGCGTACTCACGGGTCTCGACCGTACGGCCCCGCACATCGGTGATCGCACGGGCGGCCGTACCACCCTTCACCGCCGTCGTCGCCGTCGAATCACCGGTGTAACTCGTGGTCGTGGACCACTTCTTCTGCCCGTACACGTACAAGGTGCTGGTCGTGGCCCGCCCCGCACCGTCGTAGGCGGTCTCGGTCTGGACCGGGGCCTCGCCGTCCGGGGCTTGCCTGTAGGTGCCGTCGGGCGTGTGGTCCTGGTCGAAGATGTCGGCGAACGTCGCGTACGCCAGGCCCCGGGTGTCGTAACGGACATCCGTCAGCAGCTGGCCGCCCTGCGGGGTCGGGGACTGGGTCTGGATCGGGCGCAGCAGTCCGTCGTAGAGCTCGTAGGTGGTGTTGTAAATTTCGCCGTCCTTCTTCGGCGTCGCCGTCGATACCCACGACGGTTTGGTGTTGCTGAGGTGGTAGGCGAACTTGCTGCTGGGCGTGTCCCCGGCGGCCCTGTTGCGGTTGGGCAGCCACACCTTGGTGAGACGGCCGAGCGCGTCGTGGGCGAGTTCGGTCTTCTTGGAGTTGATGTCGTACTCGCGCAGGACCTGCCCGCGCCGGGGGTCGAGGAAGCTGACCGCGCGGTGGCCCTTGGGGTCGGTCGTGAGGGTCCTGGTCAGAGGTCCGGCGGCGGCCGGGGTGTAGGCGGTGGAGGTGGAGTTGCCGTCCGTGTCGGTGACCGAGAGTGGACGTCCGAGGGTGTCGTAGGTGCTGGTGGTGGTGGTCTGCCAGCCGGTGGGATGGCGTTCGCCGCCGGTCGTGGTCGCCGGGTAGCCGGTGGCCCGGCCGGTCCAGGTGGCCTCGCCCTTGGTCGGGGACTGGCTCGCGTTCCAGCCGGTCGCGGTCGCGGAGTCGTAGACGACGGCGGTGTCGGCGAGCACGTCGCCACGGCTGCTCTGGGAGGCGGGCAGGTTGAGAGAGGTCTCGGCCACCGAGCACTGCCGGGCGACGGTACGGGTGCGGGAGACAAGGCTGGTGATGCCCGCCGCGCCGTTGCGGGCGTACCAGGTACGGGTACACGTCTCGTCGCCGCCCAGGCCCCACTGTCCGGAGTCGGTGTGGGTGGTGACCATGCCGAGCGAGTCGTAGGTGGAGGAGGTGGCGTGGGTGCGCCAGGTACCGGACGCCGTGAGGTAGGTGCTGGTGTAGCTGCTGGAGTTGCGCACCCAGCGGGCAGCATGGTCGGCGGCGCCGGGGACTGTCTGGGTGGCCGTCTGGCGGTAGCTGTTGTAGTTCTTGAACGTGCTGCTGATGGCCTGGCTGCCGTTGTAGGTGACCTGCTGGCGCAGTAGACCCCTGTACCGGTTCGTGTCGGTGACGGCCGCGAAGTCCACGTCCGTGTCCAGCAGCGGGGCCACGGTCACGGACTTGGTGGTGCCGTCCGCCTTCTTGTCACCGTTCATGCCCTGCAGGTAGAGGGAGACCGTCCTGGAGCGGGTGACGTCCTTGGCCCCCTTGTGGACGGTGACCTTCCGGTAGCCGCGCCAGTCCGACCAGGTGCGCTCCTCCTTGGGCGTGAAGGGATCGTCGCTGTGGTGCCAGGCCGCGCCCGAGTAGGTATAGGCGTGCTCGACGGCTTCGTTGTTCGTGGTGGAGTCGTCGGACAGTACGGCCAGCACCCGGTACTTGTGGAACCAGTCGACCGATGCCTCGGAGGAGCCGTTGATGTGCCAGTACTGCGGATAGCAGGAACGGGTGTTGGTGTCCTCAGGCGCGTCGATGACCACGCTGCGCACACACTCCGGCGAGGACAGCGTCACATCCGTGACCGCACCGGTCTCGGAGGTGATGGTCGAGATGCGCGGGCGGGTGAGCGGAAGAATATTGTCGGTTGCGTCCACCCGGTTGGGCCGCATCTGGTAGGTGAACGAGACCGGGTTCAGCGCGATGTTCGTGTCGCCGGCCTTGCCGGTGCGCTTGAGTGACTTGAGGGCCAGCACATGGTCGGAGGTGTCACCGATGTCCCCTCCGTCGAGGTACTGCTGGGTCAGGGCCCAGGAGTCCACCGGCTGGTACGCACCCCCGGCCGCCGACCAGGAGAAGGTGTTGATGCCGGTCAGCCGCTTGCGGGAGAAGAAAGCCGGACCGGAGGAGTCGCACTCGTCGTCGCCGCTGGAGCAGATCGCGTCGAAGGGGACATCCGGCCAGTTCTTGGCGGTGTCCTTGGTCAGCTCCGAGCAGTTGGAGACGGTGCAGCGCTCGGCGTAGGAGAAGGTGACCCTGGCGTCGGCGTCGTCGGTGAACAGCGCGCCCTTGCGCAGCCCGTACTTGATCTCCTTGAGGTAACCGCCGCGGGTGTAGTCGGCGTTGGCGGTGGTCGCCTTGTTCTTCTTGTAGTGGTTGGTGTCCTTGGCGTACCAGTACGTGGACGCGTTGCCGCGCGTGTCCTCGACGTAGTCGAGGTTCCACCGCCAGGCCTGGGTCACCGCCCGGCCGCCGAAGGAGCCGGCATTGCCGTAACCGGGCTCACCGGGGTCGTCGCCGAAGACAGGAACGGTCCACACGGAGTTGGTCCGCTCGCTTCCGGCACCGGGCAGCTTGGCCAGCCCGAAGACGTACTTGGTGCCATCACCCGTGACGACGGTCCAGTACTCATTGTCGTTGTCGGCATTGCTGCCGTCGGTGGAGCGCGTCACCGTGGAGGCGTCGTCGTCCTGCAGGTGCCACTGGCCGCTGTCGTTGTCCTTCACCAGGCGGGTGGACTTGCCGTTGAGGACCAGACGGGCGTTGTCGTACTTCCAGCAGGAGTCGAAGACGTCCGCGTGCCCGTCGTCGTCGCAGGAACCGTACGACCGCTCGATGTAGGACTCGGTGACGGTGAAACCCTCGCCGACCGAGGTTCCCTGGTTGTTGGTGGTGGCCGTGCGGCCGTCGACACTGCCCGAGTCGTACGACAGCGACAGCCCCGGCGTCGGGCCCGCGGCGGCCGGCGGCATGGTGAAGTCGTAGGACCAGGTGAACGACCCCGAACTGCCGCCCGCCTCCCAGGCGGAGGAGGCGGACAGCTCGGTCGCCGAGTAGTCGCCCGTGCCCGCCGGGGACTCACCCGAACCCGCGGCTGCCGCCGTGACCGCCAGCACCGTCGCACTCGACGAGGACGCCGACGTGGCGGCGGCGAGCTGCGCCGCCATGCCGCTTCCGGTCCCGGTCTCGGTCCCGCTCTCGGTGGTGGCTTCGGCCAGGGTGACTGGGGCGGTGACCGTCTGGGCGTCGAGGTCGTTGCGCGATGCGAGCGGGGTCTGCTCGCGGCACTCCGGCTTCTCCGGCGTCGTCAGCACGCAGGCAGGGAGCCGGACCAGCCGCAGACGGCCCGCCCAGCCGCCGCCGATGGCCCCGGCGAAGTCGCCGTAGTCGACGCTCACTTCGGCGCGTCCCTGCGACTCTGCCTCGGCGGTCAGCAGTACGCCGGTGATGCCCGCCTTCTCGGCCGCCTTCCGGTCCAGCACAGTGACCCGTGCCGAGCCGTCAGCCGCGGCTGTCTTCTTCGTTCGCGCAGGCGTGACATCCACCGGCATGCCACCGGGTGAGACCGTGGCCGGTTTCTTCCCCGGGTTCTTCGCGTCGAGCGCCAGGGTGGCCTCGCCCGCCTCGGGCCAGTCGGCGGCACGCTGCTCGGACCGCGCCTTCCTGGCCCGCTCGGCATTGGCCGCCTTCTGCTTGGCCACCCGTTCGCGGGTCTTCTTCGCTCCCGGTCCGGCCTCCAGGACCTTGCTCACCCGCTGCTCGGGCAGCTCCGGACGACCCGGACCGCCGCTGTCTCCCGCCGCCTCGGCGACTGGGGCCAGCCCCACGGGCACGAGCAGCGCCAGTGACACCGCCGTGACCAGCAGTCTCGTGTCGGCGCGTCTCGTCGCGCCTCGGGGTCGCCTTGAGGTGCCTATGCCAAATGCCATGTTCCGTCCCACCCGTTTCCCCGCGAACCGAAAGTCTCGAAGCCGTACGCGGCCCGCTCGGGCCGCCGTCAGGCGGGGCGGCACGCATGCGGTGCCGCCCCGCGTTCAGCTGTCAGTCGCCGACCTGCTCCTCGATCTGCGCCGAGCCGGCCATCGCGCCCGCCCACAGGCGGATGTCGGTGATCCGGGCTGGCAGATAGTGCTTCCAGGTTCCGTTCATGAAGCTCCTGCCGACGGCGAAGTCACCCGAGCCCAGGACAGCGGTGAAGGCCCGCGCGTCGTTGTTCTGGATGTGGCCGATGTAGAGGCTGATGGTCCCCGACTGCGCATCGAAGAGGCCGGTCAGACGCACAGGAGTGTCAAATTCAGCCGTGTCTTCGGAGGTCACCGAGCTGAAGGTGCCGCTCCCACCCAACCGTCCGAAGTGCCACTTCCCGACGGGCACAGTCCGCTCTTCGAGCGCCTCCTCATCCCACACGTCATCCTTGCCCGTGAGCTGATACCACAGCCCCCACGCCGACCCGTCCGCCGAACGCTGCCCCAGCACCTGCCCGACATAACCGACGTCCTTCTTCAGCAACTCCGCGCCGTCCAGCTCGGCCAGCGTGGTGACCGTGAACGAACCGGTGTCGTCCACCAGCGGACCGGCAACCCTGGCCGCACCATCGACCCCGTCAAGAACGATCGCCTCACCGTCCAGCGAGGCACCCCCGGTCAGCGCCAGCGAACGCCCATAACCGCTGACCGTGTCCGCCAGCGTGCTGCCACCCGCGCCGCCGGCCGCCGCCGGGTCCCAGGCCGCCATGAGCTCAACGGCAGCGGAGGTGTCCGTCGAATCCAGCAGCCTGGCTTCCTTGGCGACCTCCCCCGGCTGCACGGCGTACTGGAAGACCGCGACCTCATCGACCCGGCCCCGCCAGTAGTTGCTGTACGAGCCGTACACATAGCTGGCCCGGCCGAACTGCATCGGCCCGTCAGGCCTCTGCCGCTCCCCTCCCGCCGGCACCGCCACCGGCTCCCCCTGGGCGCGGCCGTTGACATACAGCTGGATGGCCCTGGCCTCGGCGTCGTACACACCCGCCACGTGGGTCCACACCCTCAGCGGTACGCCTGCCACGTCCGCAGCGTGGGCCACGAACTTCCGACTCCCGCCGCTGTCGGTCCAGCTCCAGCGGAACACCCACTTCTCCAGCGAGGGCGAGTAGTACAGCGAGAAACCGGAGTGGTCACTGCCGGTCTGCGACACCACCGTCCGGTACTCCGTACTCTCCGCCAGATACGCCCACGCCGAAACCGTGAACGAGGACTGCGTGTTCACCACCGGACCGGACGTCGCCGCATACCCCTTCTGGTTGGCGGTGTTCGCAGTGTCGTTCAGCCACAGCGAGTAGTCCCCCTCCCCACGACGACCGAACAACGACCAGCCCGCACCGGCACCAGGCGTGTGAAGCGTGGCCGCATGACGCGTCCCCTCGGTCGTCGCACTGTCCGCCGCCGCCGACCCGCCAGAGCCCGGGGCGCTGTCGTCGAAGTGCCAACGCCCCGTCGCCCCCTCGCTCTCGGCCACGTTGAACAACACACTCGCGATGCGTCCCGCACGCTGGTCGCCGACGTTGTCCCGGGCCCGCACCTGCAACACCTGAAGGCCGGACAACTCAGGGCCGATCTCCCGCTCAAGCGCCTTCCCCTTGTTCGGCGCGAGCCAGGCCGACCAACGAGCGGACGAGGCCAGCTTGTAGGAGTACGCGTTGACGGTGTCCTCGTCCCCGGCCGCCGGGGAGAAGGTGAACTTCCCCTTCACACCCGGACCGCCCACCGCAGGACAGTCGTTCCCGTCAACGCAGGCATCGTACGGATCACCGACCGTGATCACCGGCGGCTTGGGCGCCGAGGAATCGACCTTGAAGTAACACCACCCCTTGGTCGTCACCGTACTCTTCGACGCCATAGAGCTCTTGCCGCCGTTGTAGTACGACAGGGTGGCCGCACGCATGCGATACATCGGCCCCTCGGACAAGGTGACAGGCGAAACAGGGTCCACCTTCGTGCCGTCCCCGACATAACCGCTACTGGGCCGGACCGGCTCGGTGACCACGCTCCAGCTGCCGCCGACCTTCTCCTCGACATGGAAGCGCACGCGCAGGTTCGCTTCCTTCTCACCCCCGGGCTTCGTCTGCGCGACAGCGACGAAGGTGGGCTTGCGGTTCGACAACACGGCGGGATCGGCCGCATCGGTCTCGCACGAGACGACCTCCCCGGAGACCACACCAGGACCGGTCGGCGGCGCCGGAACACCGACGAAGTCCACCACCAGCACCGCATCGTTCCTGAACCGCTTCCACGCCGAAGTATCCGACTCGTTCTTCGCCCTCAACATCAGCGTCAACCGGGAGAACTTGCCCGCCGCGAACTTCCGCACCGTCGGAGTCAGGTTCTCGTTCGCCTCGGCCGGGTTGTCGTGGAACTCGATCGGCTTGTCCGGCGAATCCGGATCACACAGCGAACCCCGGCCCGCCGACACGTTCTTGTCGACCATCAGATCCAGACGCGCCGGCCGCGACGCCCACGTCGTCGACGACGAGATGTTCTTCGTACGCACCAGGTTCACCCAGCGCGGATCACACTGGAACGCCCACGGCTCCGTCACCCGGAACGTGGCATCCAGCACCCGCTTGCCCTTCAGCTTCGCCGGCGAGAACTCGAAATACAGCCGCTGCACATACCCCGGACCGCAGTAATAGCCGTTCCAGCTACCACACCTGCCCACACCCCGGCCCTGACCGTCACCACCGTTGCCCCAGCCGTACGACTCATACCCGTCACTGCGCAGCAGCGTGCGCTCCGACTCGTTCAGGGCAACACTGGGATCGATGTAGAGCGGGAACGCCGACACGTCCGTGCCGGACAACATGCCCGCGTCCGGCACCACGGTCAGCGCATCCTCACCGACCTCCACGTCCATGGTCGTCACCGTGTCGCCAGGGCCGGGCTCGACCCCGGCGTCGGTGCTCTCGGCCACTTCCGCCGTCTCCGCGACAGCCGAGGCCGCAAACGCCGAGGACGTCCGAGCCCCGCTCACGACCGCATCGGCCGTCGGGGCCGCCGCCGGATCGGCAGCGTCCGAGGAGGCCGCCGCCGGGTCCGCAGCCTCCTCGGACGGCGCCTCGGCCTGGTCGCCGTCCGCGCCCGCCGAGTCCCACATCTGCGCGGGCGGAGCCCGGAAGACTCGCTTGCCGTCCTCGTCCACCGCCGTCAGGTTGCCCGCCGCCCCCTTGACCACCTGCAGGCCCTCGGCATTCAAGGCGTACTCGATCCGCTCCAGCTCCGCACCGGCCGCCGCCTGAGGCGTCTTGACCACCAGCACATGCCGGAAACCCTCCACCGACGCCGTCACCCGCAGATCGACACCGTCGAGGACCTCGCGGTACAACGCGCTCTCCCCGTCCAGCTCCGGCTCCGGCAACTCGCCCGGCCAGCCCAGCGACAGCGAACGCCCCTCCTCAGCGATCGTCACCAGCGGATCACCCGCCCCACCACCGGAGAAAGCCATCTCCACGGCCGCCGCCTTCGGCGCGACGGTCCCGTCCGCACGCACCTCCAGCTCCGCGTCCGGCGCCCGCCAGCCACCGTCCGGCCCGGCCACCCGCACCGGAACCGCCGACTCCTCCAAAGTGAACGTCGAGCCGTCGGGGTTCGCGTACACCGTCGTACGCTCCGCCCGCTCACCGACGACCTCGACCCGCTGACCGGACTCCCGCGCCTCAGCCAGCGCCCGCTGCCCCTCCGACAGCTCCGCCGACTCCGCGTCCTGGCCATCAGCCGCCACTGCCTCCGGCACAGCCGCCGACGCGACCGGCACCGCTCCCGCCACCGGCAGAGCAGCCAGCAACGCCGCCGTCACCGCAGCGACAACCCCATGGCCCCGTCCGCTTCCCGCGCGGTCAGCGCGGCACCCCCGTCGTAACACCAAACCCCCACCCAAAAAAGCCCCACTCGAACCCGTGTTCAAGACATGACAGTTCCATGCGCAAGCTTTGTCGTGCAAGCAAATATGAGGGAACTGTGATCGTGATGTGACTCTTGGTTCAGTGCAGCCGCCGCCACATCGCCTCCCCGGCCCACGGGCATCCACAGGCGTGCTGCGGATGGCCGGAAAACCTGGCCGAGCGGCATGACGACCACATCCGGGAGCGGATGCGCGGGGTGTGTTCCGTTTCCGGCACGCGAACGCGTGGGGGTGCGCCGGACCACGGCGGCAGAGGGCTCGGCCGGTACGGAGCGTCACCCTTTGGCCATTTCCACAGCTCCCCTCCGTCCCGGAGCCTCAAGCGGCGCGCAGAGGGCGCACGGAGGCGCGCTGGAGCCGCCGTACGCGGGACGGGTGTTGCGGTGAGAGCCGACCGAGTTGCCGACGCCGGGAGACGACGCGGGGAGACGACGCGGAGAGAAGGAAAGGCCGCGCAACGGCCGAGCCGGTCGCTGCGGCCACTCCCGGCCGTGAAACATTCTCCGGGGGCCACCGCATCAATGAAGTGAAGCGGCGAAGTGAAGGCGGCGCCGAGTAGCGACGGCGGCCGGAGGGCACCAGGGCCCGCGGTCCAGGGATCACGCAGGGGGAGCGCATGAGACACGTCCGCGCGGACGGCTACCAGGAGTTCGCGGCGGCGCGCGCGGGGCATCTCTACCGGTCGGCCTGTCTGCTCACCGGAGGGGACACGCATCTTGCCGAGGACCTTGTGCAGGAGGCCCTGGGCAGGATGTACGTCCGGTGGGGACGGGTCTCGCGGGCCGAGAACCCCGCCGGGTACGCGCAGACCGTGCTCACCCGGACGTTCCTCGCCCATCAGCGGCGGCTCAGCAGCACGGAGCGGGCCACGGACGTCCTCCCGGACCGGCCCGCCCCGTACGGCTCGGACACGTCGCTGCGGCTGACCCTGCTGCAGGCGCTCGCCCAGCTCCCCGCCAAGGACCGCGCGGTGGTCGTCCTGCGCTACTGGGAGGACCGCAGCGTCGAGGAGACCGCCGACGCGATGAACGCCAGTTCGGCCGCCGTACGGACCCGGTGCGTCCGTGCGCTCGGACGGCTGCGTGACCTGCTGGGCGAGAGCCTCGACGAGTACGCGACGTCCTGAGCCGCCGGTCCAGCTTCCCCAACACGTGCAGAACTTGCAGAAACGGTGGTTTGCCATGCCCTTCGAACCTTCGGCACAGCACGACGACGACGCCTTCGAGAGCCGGCTCGCCGGGGCCCTGCGCCACACCGGCGACGCCTTCGACACCGACCGGGCCGCCCTGGCCTCCGCCGGCGAGGCCCGCGGCCGCGGGCTCCGGCTGCGCCGCCGGGTCACGGTCGTCGGCGGCGCGGCGAGCATCGCGCTCGTCGGCCTGGGCGGGGCACTGGCCGTGCCCTGGAGCGGCGGGGACAGCGGACGGCAGTCCGTGGGCGACAGCCGCCCCTCCTCCTCCCTCGCCCCCTCCACCACCGCCTCCGCCACCGCGGCCGAGCCCGCCCCCGTCTCCGGGGACGAACTGCTCAGTACGCTGAAGCAGCTGCTCCCCGAGGGAGAGGTCAGCGATGAGGGGGCACGGGGCACGGACGAGGAGCTGGGGCCGTTCGCCCACCTCGTGTACGACGACGGCGAGGGCGAGTCGGCGATCGGCGTCAGCCTGGGGCGGATGGAGCCGGGCAGTCAGGAGGCGCGCGAGACGACCACGTGCCCGGACAAGAGGCTTGTCCCGTACGACGACTGCAACACGAGCGAGCTGAGCGACGGCTCCGTGCTCATGGTCTTCCAGGGGTACGAGTACCCGGACCGGCGCGTGGAGACCAAGCACTGGCTCGCCGAGCTGATCACCCCGCAGGGGCACCACATCGGCGTCAGCGCGTGGAACGCCCGGGCCCAGAAGGACGCACCGATCAGCAGGCCCGAACCGGCGCTGTCCCCGGCCCAGTTGCAGAAGGTCGCCGAGGCCCCGGAGTGGCGCGCCGCCATCGACACCATTCCGGAGAACCCCAAGGGCGAGGGCGCCGAGGAGCCGGGCTTCCCCCCGGGCGTCGACAGCGCCGCCATCCGGAAGACGCTCATCGGGCTGCTCCCGGAGGGGGTCGACGTGGTCGGCGAGGGCGGTCAGGAGACCGAGTACGCGTACATCGTCGTCGACGACGGCCAGGGCGAGACCTTCGTCCAGATCAACGTGCAGCCGGGCATGTCGGACGTCGAGCACCAGCTCTTCGGCCCCGGCAGCGAGACCCTGCCCGACGGCACGAAGGTCACCACCCGGCAGGGGCCGGGCGATGTCCCAGGAGTCGTCATGTGGACCGCGGACACCATGCGGCCCGGCGGCATGCGCGTGGTGATCAGCGCCTTCAACTCCGGTACCCAGAACGACCCGGCGACGCGCGACACCCCGGCCCTCACGATCGAACAGCTGAAGGCGATGGCCGTCAGCGAGCAGTGGGCGGGACTCCAGCAGGGGCTTCAGTAGGGGCTTCAGCAGGGGCTTCAGCACCCGATGAGCACCCGTACGCCCTCACAGGTGACGGGCCCTGACGGCTGAGCGTGCCGTCGGGGCCCGGCTGTCGTTCTGATGAGTGACACCGCCATTCCCAGCCGGATTGCGAGGGGTTCAAGCCACCCGGAAGCCGCGACAGCACACCCCACTCTTGACCCGGCCATGCCATGCCCGCACCATGAGCGCCACACCCGCACCGGGATCTGTCGACCGTCCCCCACTGGCGCGGCCGCCAGGCCCGAGTACGTCGTACGTCGCACGGAACCACCCCCCAGCTCCACTCCCCACCTTCCGGAGACCCCGGAATTCCTGGAGAAAATAGGAGACTTCATGCGACTCCGCATCCGCGGCAGGGCAGCTGTGCCCGGCGACACCGGCACAGGCGCCGGCGCCCCCACCAGATCGACCCGCCGCACCGCCGCGCTCGCCACCCTCCTCGCCCTGGCCCTCGCGGCTCCCGTCGCCGCGACGACCGCCACGGACGCCACGGCGACGAGCGCGAAGCGCCCGGCGGCCTCGGCGGACGACATCCGCCAGTACGAGGTCCATATGCACTCGACCGCCGAGGACCGCACCGCGCTCCAGCGGACGGGTGTGACCGTGGACGAGGCGCACGGCCACGGCGTCGTCATCTCCGGGCGTGCCGACCAGGTCAAGAAGCTGCGCCAACTCGGGTACGACGTGACGGCGTTGAACGCCGTTCCCGACCGGTCGAGCGGTGAGGACGAGATCCAGCCCTTCGACTTCCCCTCCGCCGACTCGCGGTACCACAACTACGCCGAGATGACGGCGGAGATCGACCAGCGCCTCGCCGCGTACCCGAACATCATGAGCAAGCGGGTCATCGGCAAGTCGTACCAGGGCCGCGACATCGTCGCCATCAAGATCAGCGACAACGTGGCCAGTGACGAGTCCGAGCCCGAGGTGCTGTTCACGCACCACCAGCACGCCCGTGAGCACCTCACCGTCGAGATGGCCCTGTATCTGATCCGCGAGCTCGGTGCCTCCTACGGCTCCGACTCCCGCGTCACCAACCTGGTGAACAGCCGCGAGATCTGGATCATCCCGGACGTCAACCCGGACGGCGGCGAGTACGACATCGCGACCGGCTCGTACCGCTCCTGGCGCAAGAACCGCCAGCCCAACAGCGGTTCGTCGTACGTCGGCACGGACCTCAACCGCAACTGGGACTACCGCTGGGGCTGCTGCGGCGGTTCGTCGGGGTGGACCTCCTCGTCCACCTACCGCGGCTCGGCGCCCGAGTCCGCGCCCGAGGTGAAGGTGGTCGCCGACTTCGTCCGCAGCCGGGTCGTCGGCGGCACCCAGCAGATCAAGGCCGGCATCGACTTCCACACGTACAGCGAGCTGATCCTCTGGCCCTTCGGTTACACCAACGCCGACACCACCACCGGCATGACGGCCGACGACCGCGACGCGTTCGCGACCGTCGGTCAGAAGATGGCCGCCAGCAACGGCTACACGCCCGAGCAGTCCAGTGACCTCTACATCACGGACGGCTCGATCGACGACTACCTGTGGGGCGCGCACAAGATCTTCGGGTACACCTTCGAGATGTACCCGAGGAGCAGCTCCGGCGGCGGCTTCTACCCGCCCGACGAGGTCATCGAGCGCGAGACGTCCCGGAACCGGGACGCGGTGCTCCAGCTCCTGGAGAACGCGGACTGCATGTACCGGTCCATCGGGAAAGAGGCTCAGTACTGCTGACGGGCGGGTGAGGTAGTGAGGTCGTGAGGTAGCGAGGTCGTGACGGGCAGGTGAGGTAGTCGGGAACTGCGTGTCCGGTGTGGCTGGGCACGCAGTTCCCCGCGCTTCCTACTTCAGGCCTCCCACTTCACGCCTCCTACTTCACGCCTCCTACTTCGCCGCTTCGTCCTCGAAGTACTTGTCCAGGACCTCGTCCAGCCGGGTGTCCCACTCCTCATGCTGGGACTTCGCCTTCGCCTCGATCTCGATCGGGTACCAGCGGCTGTCCGGCGTGTGCACCGTCACCGTGAACCGCTTGCCGAAGCGGGGCGACTCCGTCTCCACTGCCCCGATCTCGTCCCAGCGGAACTCGCACTCCTGGTCGTCGAGGCGGAGCCGTACGCCCTTGTGGTCGGCGACGATCCTCGCGCGGCGGTCGGCGGCCTCGAAGACGGGGCCCTCGGGGGTCTCCTCGGGCTCGTCGGAGTCCTCAGGCGCCTCATCCGTGGCATCCGTGGCATCCGTGAGTTCGAGGTCCTCCGAGGTGTCCTCCGCGGTCTCCGGAGCCTCCTCGGTCGCGTCCTCGGTCGCGTCCTCCGGTTCGTCGGACGCGGGCGACGTGAGCCCGGGGATGTGGGCCGGGTTGAAACCGGCGTCCAGGGGCTGACTGCTGCTACCTATGCGCTGCTCCACAGCGCAGCAGTATGGTCGACGATCCTGTGTCGGGCACAGCCAGCCCCTACTTCGTTACCAGACGCCTACACGAACACACTCAGCAACCCAAGACGGCGAGCGCGTCGATCTCGATGAGGAGCCCGGCGGGAAGACCGACGTAGACGGTCGTACGGGCCGCTGGCGGCGCGGTGAGCCCCTGCTCGTCGAAGTAGGCGTTGTAGATCTCGTTCATCTCGGCGAAATGGTCGACGTCCGTGAGATAGACGCGGATCATCATCGCGTCGTCCCAGGAGGCGCCGCCCTCCTCCAGGATCGCCTTGACGTTGGCGAGGGTCTGGAGGGTCTGCTCGCGCAGGGTCGGGCCGGCGGGGGTGGGGGGCTGTCCCTCGACAGCGGGGAGGAAGCCGACCTGGCCTGCGACCTGGAGGATGTTGCCCTTCTTGACCCCGTGCGAGAACTTCGCGGGCGGGGTGGTGTGGGTCTTCGGGGTGAGGGCGATCTTGTCCGTCTTGTCCGTCTCGTCTGTCATACCGCATCCTTTGCCGGGGGCTTGCCCGAGTACTCGCGGCTGATGGCGTCCGCCGTGCGGCACACCAGCGGGAGCAGGGTGAGGAGTTCGTCGGCGGTGACGACGACGTTGGGGGCCGAGACCGACATCGCGGCGACGACCCGGCCGTCGGTGCCGCGGATCGGGGCGGCGACGCAGTTGATGGACTCCTCGTGGCCGCCGAGGTCGGTGGCCCAGCCCTGTTCGCGTACCGTCGCCAGTTCCTTGAGGAAAGCGGAGGCGTTGGGGATCGAACGGGCCGTGTACATGGGGTAGTCGAGCCTCTCGGCGAGGGCGCGGCGCTCGGGGTCGGGCAGGTCGGCGAGGAAAAGCTTGGCGACTGCGGCGACCGTGATCGCTACGGGTTTGCCGATGCGGGAGTACATCCGTACGGGGTAGCGGCTCTCGACCTTGTCGATGTAGAGGACCTCGCTCTCCTCGTGGACGGCGAGGTGGACGGTGTGTCCGCACTCCTTGTTGAGGCGTACGAGGTGGGGGTGGGCGATCTCGCGGATGTCCAGGTTCTCCACGGCCTCCTGGGCGAGGGCGAAGAGGCGGGCGCCGAGGCGGTAGCGCTGGTCGGACTGGCGGTGGACGAGGCCGTGTTCGTGGAGTGTGCGGAGGAGGCGGAGCGCGGTGGACTTGTGGACGCCGAGGCGGTCGGCGACCTGGCCGAGGTCGGCGGGGCCCTCGGCGAGCAGCGGCAGGATGCTCAGCGCGCGGTCGACGGTCTGGCTCATGGGGTGCGTACCTCCTCCTCGGCGACCCTGAGTGCGGCCTGGGTCGTCCAGTCGGGGTCGAGTCGAAGTCTCCCCCACACGTCGTCGTCCAGGGCGGCGAGGCGGCCGGGGTGGGTGGGGAGAAAGGTGACCATGGACCCGCCGAGCGCGACGACGTCCACGACGTCGGGGGCGTCGCGGGGTCCGGTGGTGGTCACGATGGCCGTAACTCCTCGTCGGGTGCGCGGGGCGTGGCGGCTCCGTTGACCCCGCGTTGGCCGAGATGTTAGACAGCGGTAGGCGATATACGCAATGCCTGTTGCATAGAGTGCAACAGCAGATCAGGAGGCTCCATGGGCTCGTCACGGCTCGCCCGCCTGGCCGAGGAACGCGTCGATCACCGCTTCAAGGGCCTCCCGCCGGACGCCGACGGGCTGACCGTCGGTGAGCTGGCCGCCCAGCGTCGCAACCTCTTCACCGGCGGCTTCGCGACTCCGGTGCTCGCCCTGTCCGCCGAGCGCCTGGAGCACAACCTCGCGCTCATGGAGACGTACGCGGCACGTCACGGGCTGGCGTTCGCGCCGCACGGCAAGACGTCGATGGCCCCGCAGTTGTTCCGGCGGCAGATCGAGCACGGGGCGTGGGGCATCACGCTCGCGGTGCCCCATCAGGTGCGGGTGGCGAGGGAGTTCGGGGTCCAGCGGGTGTTCCTGGCGAACGAGGTGGTGGACGAGGCCGCGTTGCGGTGGGTCGCGGGTGAGCTGGCCGTCGATCCGTCGTTCCGGTTCGTCTGTTACGTCGACTCCGTGCGCGGTGTGGAGTTGATGGACGCGGCGCTGAGGGGGGCGGCCCGCCCTCTGGACGTCGTCGTCGAACTGGCCGCCGGTGAGGGTGCCCGGACCGGTGTCCGTACGGAGGCGGAGTGCGCGTCGGTCGCGGACGCGGTGGCGGCCGCACGGGCCCTGCGCCTGGTCGGTGTCGCGGGGTATGAGGGCGAGGTGCCCGAGGCAAGTCCGGAGCGGGTGCACGCGTGGTTGCGTCGGCTCGTCGCGCTGGCGGTCGACTTCGACAAGGCGGGGCGGTTCGCGGGAGTCGAGGAGATCGTCGTCAGCGCGGGGGGCAGTGCCTGGTTCGACGCGGTGGCCGATGTGTTCGCGGAGATCCCCGGGCTCTCCGCACCCGTACTGAAGTTGCTGCGCTCCGGCGCCTACGTCTCGCACGACGACGGCCACTACCGCAAGCTGACCCCGTTCAACCGGGTCCCGGAGGAGGGTGTCCTGGAGCCGGCGTTCCGCCTCTGGGCGCAGGTCGTCTCCCGCCCCTGTGCCGACCAGGCCTTCGTCAACGCGGGCAAGCGGGACGCGGCCTACGACCTCGACCTCCCCTTCGCCCAGGTGATCCGCCGGGACGGCACGGAACGCCCGGCCACCGGCGTCTCGGTCACCGCTCTGTCCGACCAGCACGCCTGGCTGCGGACGACCCCGGAGGCGGATCTGGAGGTGGGTGACTGGCTCGGTATGGGGCTGTCCCACCCGTGCACGTCGTTCGACAAGTGGCCCCTGATCCCGGTGGCGGAGGCGGACGGGACGGTCGTGGAGTACGTACGGACGTTCTTCTAGGAGGGCCGGCGTGGCGGAGCTCGTCATTCGGGACGCGGATGTCGTGGACGGGTCCGGCGCGCCGTCGTACCGCGCCGATGTGGTCGTGGACGGCGGACGGATCGTCTCGATCGTCCAGGAGGCGGCGGCTGCGGGGTGTCAACGGCCGTCGGCCGTACGTGAGCTGGATGCCGAGGGGCTTGTCCTTGCCCCCGGCTTCATCGACATGCACGCGCACAGCGACCTCGCCCTGCTCCGGGACCCCGATCACAGCGCGAAGGCCGCGCAGGGCGTGACGCTGGAGGTCATCGGGCAGGACGGGCTGTCGTACGCGCCCGTCGACGACCGTACGCTCGCCGAGGTGCGCCGTGCGATCACCGGGTGGAACGGGTACGGCGACGACATCGACTTCGACTGGCGGTCGGTGGGCGAGTATCTGGACCGGCTGGACCGGGGTGTCGCCGTGAACGCCGCCTATCTCGTTCCCCAGGGCACGGTCCGCGCGCTCGCCGTCGGGTGGGAGGACCGGGAGGCCACGCCCCAAGAGCTGGACCGGATGCGGGAGTTGGTCGCCGAGGGGATGGAGCAGGGCGCGGTCGGGATGTCGTCCGGGCTGACGTACACGCCCGGCATGTACGCCAGGGACGGGGAACTGACCGAGTTGTGCCGGGTGGTCGGGGGGGGTTCGGCGGGTATTACTGCCCGCATCATCGGTCGTACGGGGCGGGGGCCCTGGAGGTGTACGCGGAGATGGTCGCGCTGAGCCGGGAGGCCGGCTGTTCGCTCCATCTCGCCCACGCCACCATGAACTTCGGCGTGAACAAGGGGCGGGCGCCCGAGTTGCTCGCCCTGCTGGACGCGGCGCTCGACGAGGGTGCGGACATCAGCCTGGACACGTATCCCTACACCCCGGGGTGTACGACGCTGGTGGCCATGCTGCCCAGTTGGGCGAGTACGGGCGGGCCGGACGCGATTCTCGGGCGGCTGGAGGACGGGGAGACCGCCGAGCGGATCAGGCATCACATGGAGGTCGTGGGTGCCGACGGATGCCATGGCGTGCCCATCGACTGGGACACGATCGAGATCTCCGGGGTGAGCGACCCGTCCTTGGCCGGCCATGTCGGCCGTACGGTCCGGGAGTCGGCGGAGCTGCGGGGCGAGGCCCCCTGGGTCACCGCCCGTCGGCTGCTCGTCGAGGACCGGCTCGGGTCGACGGTCCTCCAGCACGTCGGCCACGAGGAGAACGTCCGGGCGATCATGCGGCATCGGGTGCACACGGGCGGCTCGGACGGGATTCTGCGGGGCGACAAGCCGCATCCGCGGGCGTACGGGACGTTCCCGCGGTATCTCGGGCGGTACGTACGGGAGTTGGGGGTGCTCTCGCTGGAGGAGTGCGTCGCCCGTCTGACCTCGCGGCCGGCCGCCCGGCTGCGACTGCCGGACCGGGGGCTCGTGCGGGAGGGGTACCGGGCCGACCTGGTCCTCTTCGACCCGGCGACGGTGGCCGCCGGGTCGACGTTGGAGGCGCCGCGGACGCTGCCGGTCGGCATTCCGTACGTTCTCGTCGACGGCCGGTTCGTGATCGACGAGGGGCGCCGGACGGACGTACTGGCGGGGCGGGCGGTGCGGCGCACCACCACCGGGTGACCACCCGCCCCCGGGTGCCTACGGCTTGAGTGCCTGCGGCTCGGTGCCTACGGCTTGGGCAGGACGCAGCCCGAGCGGCTGAGGTCGAGCTTGTTGTCGAGCCCGAAGCAGGCGGGGATCTGGTAGGTCTGCTGGGCGTAGTTGATGCCCTGGCGGACGGTCACGGTGCCGTTCGCGTCGACCTCACAGGGGTTGTTGAGGGTGCAGCGCGCGCCGTCCTCGTTGCCGGTGTTGTTGACGGCGACGACCTCGCCGGTGGCGTCGTCGAGGACCGGTGAACCCGAGGTGCCGCCGATGGTGTTGCAGGCGGAGGTGTAGCGGACCGAGTCCTTCCAGGTCCAGTTGCTCTCCCGCAGGCGGTACGCGAACCCGTCTATGGAGCAGCTGTAGATCCGCTTCCAGTACCCGGAGACGACGCTGATGGCCGTACCGGCGGTCGGGCGCGTGTCGTTGAGCGTCAGCGCGTCGATGCCGTACGAGTTCTTGATCGCCGCGTAGGTGGTGGTGAGTTCGTACAGCGCGACGTCCGTGTCCGTCATCGTCCCGTACGCGATCTTGCCGGCGCGCAGTGTCGCGACGCGCGTGCCCGCGGAGTTGAGCAGGCCGAAGGTGCGGTTGGAGGCCCGGTCGACGATGACCTGGCCGGCCGCGGGGAAGCCCGTTTCCAGGCAGTGGCCGTTGGTCATCACGAGCGCGGGGTCGTTGTCCTCCGAGTCGGGCATGCGCACGACGGAGCCGGAGCAGTTGCTGAGCGCGACGGTGCCGGCGAAGTCGACGGCCTGGACGTCCGGTTCGGCCAGCGCTTCGGCGAGGGCCGCCGTGGTGTCGTTCAGGGCGTCGACCACGGGCGCGAGCACGGGCCGGCTCACCTGCTGGGCCGCGGGTTCGGCCGCGGAGTCCGGTGCCGCGGTCGCCGGGGCCGCGCCCGTCCCGGTGATCACCAGGGCGAACAGCGCGGCGACGAGAGGTTTTCTCATGTGGGGGGTCCCCTCTTGCAGGACATGGGCGGCTGGAGATTCTCCTGCCACCTGCGGATTTGTCATGCGCATTGTGAGGGGGTGAGCGCGGCCGGGCAAGGACTTGTTTCAAGCCGGAGGAACTTTGGCCACTCCTCTGCAGCTACTGATCTTAAATTCCTGAGGTAGACCTGGCGACAGCTGATGATCCATCAGGTATGCCGGTGGTATGCGGTACGCGACGGGTGGCGGGCTGAC
>NZ_JBSFUU010000130.1:0-13465 GCF_053591955.1 Streptomyces sp. NPDC002845
CGCCGCGCCTCCAGTGGCTGCACCCAGGAGGTGGCGCCCCAGCCGATGCCGGCCAGGACGCTGTAGTCCCAGCCGGGCAGGAACATGTCCGGACCCTTGGCGCGGACCATCACTATGGTCCGCTGGTCGGCAAAGCGGGCGTCGGGGCGGGCCAGCGGGGTGGTGTCGATGGCGAACATCAGCGGCTCGCCCGCCGCGGCCGGGGACAGGCGCTGGACCAGGGCCTGCCGCAGCCGGTCGGTCGAGACCCGCCCGTGGTGCAGCGCGTCGTAGACCGAGCTGTGCCGCCGCAGGAACTCCGGCTCCAGCGACAGCTCGACCGGTGACTGCACCGGATGGGCGGTGCACAGCATCGCATCGGCGAGTTCGAACAGTGCATCGCCTCGGCGGTGCAGACAGGAGCGCAACTGGCTTCGGAACGCGGCCAGTTCGCGCAGGGCATCGACATCGGGCGCGGGAGAGGGAAGAGTGTGCATCACGGCCTTTGCCTGATCGACTGTCAACTCGTGGCGAGAAGACACGATCATGCAGAGGCCGCCCTGCTGTCATGAGAACCGCGGAATCCGTCCTACCCCCGACCAGCCACGGTCACCCGGCGTGACCTAGAACTCAAAATGCAAGGAAGCCGAACGCGTTGCGGGCGACGAGCTTGATCACGCGGTTGATGCCTTCGCTCTTGGCGTTGCTGTGCCCGGTGTCGGTGAACGCGGCGATCTCCGGCCACCAGCGGTCCACCGTGGCGGTCGGCCGGCGGACTTCGGGTGTGTCGGAGTCCGCGCACCAGGTCAGGAACCCGAACCGCAGGTGGCCGATGCGGTGGCGGTCGGCGCCGGTGCGGGCGGTGGCGAGCAGTCGCGCAGCCGCTCTTTCGCGATCCAGGCGGTCAGCAGAGTCATGCCGATGGTCCCGGCGTCGATGAGCTCGTTCCACATCGTGGTGACCTGGACGTCGGTGAGGTCTTCACGGTCGCGCAGGAGCCGACGCCGGGCCTTCCACTCCGGGGCGACAGCCTGGCCACGTCGGCCGTGCAGGGCGGCGGTGGTCCGGCGACGCAGTCAGGGGCCGTCCGAGGCTCTGACCACACGACGCGGCGGCGCGGGTTTCCCACCGTCGCTTGGGGGTGCCTCCATGTCTTGCGTCAAGCCTGAACGGGCCGGGCGGGGGCGGTTTCGGGGGTGAGTGGTGCGCTGCGGTCCTTTGGCCGTATCCGGGGCAACCGGGATGACAGCGTTGGGCGATCTCTTGCGGTCCGGAACTCTCCCCGCGCCTCCCCATGACGGCTGTCGATCTCGCGCGACAGCCGGACGCCGGGGCAGGCGCATCGAGACAGTCTGATCACGCGTCGCGGCAGCGCGGGGACGACACCCCACCGCACCCTCGGCCCCGGTCCTGCGGTGACAGGGGCCGAGGGAAGGTCGTCGTGCTACTGCGTGGAGGCTCGCGGGAGGACCATTCTGGATGCCCTGACCAGGGCGAGTCCGGCGATGCCGACCACGGGCAGGACGGTGAGCTGCCAGAGTCCGGCGCCCTGCCAGCCGAGTTCGTCGACGAGGCGGGCGAAGAGGAGACCGGAGAAGGCGGCCGCGATGTAGTAGGTGAGGATGAACAGTCCCGCTCCTCGCCCGACGTGTCCGGGCCGGACGGAGCGCTGCATGGCCGTCGCGCAGTTGGTGAAGAGGAAACCGCTGGCGAAAACACCTACCAGGAAGGACAGCACGTACTGGGCCGGTGCCGAGGTGGCGACCTGGTACATGAAGTAAGTGGAGACCGCGGTGGCAGCGAAAGCGAGCGCCAGCAGGCGGCTCTGGTTCACACGGTCGCCCAGCCATCCGGCCAGCAGAGCCATCATCGCGCCCAGGCCGCCCATGGAGGCGCCGAGAGCCGCCTGTCCCGGTGAGAAGTCGAGCTCCTCGCGCAGGAAGGTCGGGTACAGGCCCAGGTAGCCGTAGAAAACCATCCCGGAGACGGCCGAGGCGATGCCGAGGCCGAGGGTGTTGCGGTTGTACGGCGAGGGCGGGACATGGTCGTAGGAGGAGGCGGCAGGCTCGGCAGCGTTACCGGCAACGGCCTCCGTCAATCTGCGGGAGACCGCACCGGCGATGACCAGACACATCGCGAAGCCGACCGCGGCGAACAGGAAGAACGGTCCCCGCCAGCTGCCCCAGCTCTCGGCGAGTTGGGTGCCGATGAGCGGGCCCAGGAAGACACCGGCACCGAAGGCGACTCCCACGACCCCCGCAGCCACCGCGCGGCGGTGGAAGAAGAACGCCCCGATCACCGCGTACAGAGCGGTGGCCTGGACACCTTCCCCGATGCCCGAGAGCAGCCGGTACACGCTCATGTCCACGAAACCCGTGGACAATGGGATGGCCAGCGTGCCGAGCGAGTAGACCCCCACGCTGACGAGGATGATGGCCTTGCGAGAGAGCCGGTCGGCCAGGTAGCCGGTAGGGAGGCCGGCGAACGCGAGCCCCAAGGTGAAGCCGGTCGCCAGCAGCCCTCCTTGCTCCAGGGAGAAGCCGAGTTCCGCCCGGATATCCGGCAGCAGGGGGTAGAACAGCTGCCTGTCCATCGCGTTGAGCATGTACGAGGCGCACAGGACGGCGAACCCGATCGCGATGGAAGCCTTCGTCAGTGGTTCGGATCCGGCAAGGCCGGTGCCGGCCTGGGACGGTGGGGACGTTTTGCTCATGTGCTGCTCCAGTTGCGGGGCGGAGGGGAAGCCGCGGGCCGCTGCCCGGCACAGGCCGACGCACCGTGATGCTTCTGCGGAGGCGAGTCGACCAGGTTCGGACAACTGTCCGTACAGCGGTCAGCGAGGCCCCAGAATGATGTGACGGCCTTCACCTGTCAATAAGTGCGACCTGGGTCGGCGGTTGCCCGGCGGCGGCCCGGAGCCCTTCGAGGCGCTCAGCCGGGGCCTTGCCGTGGTACGAGAGACCCGCTCCGAGTTCGCCGGAAAGTGGGTCTGCCGCCCACGTTTCTGTACGCGGGACGGGAAGGCATCCTGGCTCCCGCATGCGAGCGGCCCGCTTGGTCCGCCAGGCGTCCTGTCTCTTGACAGGGCGTCTCAGATCCTCCAACACTGACGGACGTTCGTCCGTAGAGCGTACAGAGGGGTGCTGAACGGCATGACCAAGCTGAGTGATGGCCGGTGTCGGCCCCGATGTGATCAAGATGGACGGCCTTCGCGACCCGGACGGCCCGATCGCCAACCGCGAGTCGGCCGCGCGCGCCGATGTGGTGATCGAGAACCGAAAGCCCCGCGGGCCGCACCACTTCGGCCTCGACCACGAGACCGCCGACGCGGACAATCCCGCGGTCGGCTACGCGTCGATGAGCGGATTCGGCGCCGGGCAGGGCGCCCCGATCCCCGATGACGGCGAGACCGCCCCGCTGGATTCGACCGCCCGCCCCTGTGCGTGCTCGGCCGCACCAACAACGAGCTGACCCCTGACCAGAAGCGTCAAGTCCTGAACACCACCTTCGAACAGGCGCCACCGGCCGGATCGGTGTCACCTGGACGCCGTATCACTGACCCCGGCCACGCCTGGCCAGGTCGTTCCCCGTACTCGCGTACCCAGCGGCGATGCCGGTCGCGCGGTACCCGTGTGGAGTGACCCGCGATACGTCATCGCCGACTTCGCTCCCTCGGCCATACCCCATCCCCCCGGCACCCGTACGGCTTCTCTTTCGTCTCAGGCCCCCGCCGCCCGCGGCTCGGCCGACGTTCTCCAGGAAGGTGACCTACGCATGGGCATGGACAACCCTGATGGCCTGTCCCGCCGAGGCATGCTCCGTGGCGGCGCCGTGGCCGGCGCCACCACGCTCGGCACGCTGGGTGGAATCGCGCCCGTCTTCGCCGGCGAGCAGTATCGCGAAGGCGCGCTGCGTGCCGATCTGGTGCTCCGCAACGGTCGGATCCACACGATGGACCGGCGCGACAGGGTGGTCAGCGTCGTGGCCATCCAGAACGGGAAGATCGTCTACGTCGGGGACGACGTGCGGGCGGCCCGGAGCGGCTTCGACGGCCGTCCGCACACCGTCAACCTCAAGGGGCGCACCGCGATACCGGGTCTCATCGACTGCCACAACCACATCGTGCTGATGGGCAACAGGCCTGGCCACCACACCCCGTTGGAGAACGCGTACTCGCTCGCCGACGTGCTGGACACCTACCGCGACCGGGCGCGGCAGGTACCGGTCGGCGAGTTCGTCACCACGATCGGTGGCTTCCACTCCAACCAGTTCAAGGAGGTACGCCTGCCGACGCTGGCGGAGCTGGACGACGCCCTGCCGCACCACCCGGCGTACATCTCGCTCAGTTTCAGCGGCCCGAGCGTGACGAACACCCTCGGCAAGCGGTTCTTCGAGGCCGCCGACATCCCGGTGACGGTAGGGGCGGACGGCGCCATCGCCGCCGGTTCCGAAACCGGAAAGGCGACCCTGGCACTGCGCCGCACGCTCACGTTCGACGACCGCAAGCGCAGTGTGCTGGACGCCATGGCCTATGCCGTCAGCCTGGGCGTCACCACTCACCTCGACCAAGGCGCGTTTCCGGCCACCGGCACGCCGTCCGACGTCGCCGCCAGCGAGGACCTCTACGCGATGCACCTGCCCTTCCTGTCGGTCTATGACGAGGCCAAGGGCATCATTCGGCTCCGGATCAACCACCTGCACCTCGACGAGGACCCTTCGGTGCCCACCTTGAGCCAGCGGCTGCTCAATACGTTCAAGTTCTTCGGCAACGACATGGTGCGCACCGGCGGCATCGGGGAGTTCATCGCCGCCGACTACTCCGGCGGACCGGTGTTCCTGGAGGCGGCCCGGCGGTGCGCCAGGGCCGGCTGGCGCGTCGAGGTGCACTCGCTCAACGGGAGCGACTTCCGGACCCAGATCCAGGCTTTCGAGGAGGTGGAGGCCGAGATCGGCATCAAGGATCTGCGATGGGTCGTCGCGCACGTACCCCGGATCACGAAGGAGTACCTCGACCGGCTCAAGGCGGTGGGCGGCGGGGTGAACCTCACCGGCTGGCAGTACCTCGCGGGGACCGGCCCGGCGGCGGGGCCACCGTTCCGCACGATCGTCGACAACGGCATCCCCGCCGGAATGAGCTCGGACGGCATGCAGATAGCCCCGATGAACCCGTGGGTGCACGCCTACTACGCCACCACCGGCAAGAACGCGCTCGGCGCCCGGATCAACGCCGGGCAGCAGATCACCCGTCAGGAACTCCTGCACCTGTACACCCGTGCCAACCAATGGTTCCTCGGCGGGCCGGACGAGGACCTGCTGGGCACCCTCGAAGTCGGCCGTCTCGGCGACGTCGTGGTGCTCAACGACGACTACTTCTCGGTACCGGCCGAGGAACTCAAGAAGCTGAGATCGGTGCTGACCGTGGTCGGAGGTGCGGTGGTCCACGACAGTGGCGAAGTCGGTCGACGGCGCCGCTGACCGGAGTTCAGTGACTTCGTCGGCCGGCGCGTGCACGGCCGCGGCGGGCGTGCCCGAAACCAGCTGGCCGTCGACGTGACGTGGGGCTTGCCGAGGGGGCCGCTTTCGCGGTGGCCCGTCGGCGAGCGCCGGGCACAGGTGCGGCATCCGTGTGCTCAGGCACCTTCGTCCTTGGGCGCCAGGGCCGTGGTCGCGTAGCCGCGCCGCCTGGGGGAGCCGTTCCCGACGGTGCGAAGGGTCTTCGCGGGCGAGGGACTGTGAGGGCCCTCGACGGGCTGACCGTGGCGCGGCGACGCAGACGCGCCCGGGCACCCCCGTGTTCCCAGAGGCACCCCCGGCGCGCGTTGGTCGGTCGGTTGTCAGTGGTAGGCGTGGACAACGGCGTGGCCTTTGCCGAGGCCGACCATCCACTTGTTCACGGGCGTGGTGATCAGGAACGCGACCCCGAACCCGCCCAGGAGGGCCGACCAGAACAGCCCGTCGGAAAGGTGGGCGTCCATCGCGCCCGGGGTGAGGGCGATGATGCCGTTGTCGACCAGTTCCATCACGGCGATGGAAACGGTGTCGGCGGCGAGCGCCACCTTGATCGCGGTCTTGAAGTCCAGACCGGCCCGGCGCACGGCGAACAGCGTGAACGAGTAGCCGAACAGGAATGCGAGGGTGATCGCGAGGGCCATGGTCGGCACGTTGCCCCACAGCAGGGCGGTGCCGATGACCATGCCGAGGATCTCGCCGATGGCGCACCCGGTCAGGCAGTGCAGCGTCGCCTTCGCCGCCGTTGCCCAGGACGCTCCTCCGTGCCCCTTATCGGGCATCGCATGGCCGGCGTGACCGTGGTGGACCTCGTGGGCGGCCTGGTCGTGCGCGGTGCTGGCGTGGTGAGCGTTGTGGTCCATGAGCTTCCTCCCCATTCCCCGTCCGTAGGGGCACGTCCCTGAGTCGACAGTCAGAGAGATTATACCCCGGGGGGGTATAATGCCAGGGGTCTGTTCTCCGGGGACGGCTGATGGAGCCCGGGTCGGCTACCGTCTCGGTCCGGCGAAGGCGTAGGCGGCGGTGCCGGCGACCGTGAAGACCAGGGCCGTCCAGGTGCCCGCCGTGGTGCCGGGTGGCAGCAGCATCCAGGTCGCCACCTGCATCGGCGCACTCGTCGGGGGCGGGGCGAAGAACGAGAACGAGAGCCAGGCGAACGGCAGCGTCCATGCGTACTGGCCGCCCGAGAGCGCCGCGCCCAGGGCGACCAGCCCCATCAGGCCCGCGCTGTCCCGGACGACGAACGCGGTCGTGGCCATGTCCTCGCCCATCGCCTGCACGGTCAGCAGCACGGCGCCGACGACCGCGCCGGCGAGCAGCACGTGCGCCGCTCTGCGGGGCACCCAGCGGATCGCGGCCGTCCGGTCCAGCGCGGGGTCCTGTCCGCTGAGCCCGATCGAGACCGCCATCGCCGCCGTAGCGAGGACGAGCACGGCCGGCCGCAGATCACCGGGCCCCTCGCCCCCGTCCCGGGCGAGTGCCCACACCGCCACCGCGCCGATCACCACGGCGGCGAGCGACGCGGGCACCTGCCGCGAGCGCGCGTACAGCGTCAGCCATCTCACCGGGACGCACCGCCGTTCAGCGCGTCGAACGCGTCGCCCTCGCAGGAGAGCGCGGCGGCGCGCATCGCGTTGACCCGCGAGAGCTGCTCGGCCCGTGGAAGCGCCTTGAGTTCCTTCCACACCGGGCGGGCTTCGGCGTCGGCCTCGCGGCGCAAACTCGCCGGCTCTGTGCCGGGAAGCGACCTGAGGTCCCCGAGGACCCAGCCCACCGCGACGGTCTGCGCGAATTCATCTCCCCCGAAGCTGCTCCAGCCGAGGGGGGAGCACCCTGGCACCATGCCTTTGGCGATCAGGGCCCGGGGCAGCTCCTCACCCTTCGCGGCGGCGATGATGTCGTCGTCGAAGTCGAAGAGCACGGTCTTGCGGGACCACTGCGGCGTGGAGCCGTCCGGCAGTACGGCGGTGTTCTCCCGGACCGAGACCGGCGCCTGGCCGCCCAGGGCGCCGTGCAGCAGGCGCAGCGCCTCCTTACCGGGACCCGCGAGGTCGGTGAGTCGTGCCTGGTGCGTCTTCGTCACGCACACCGGGCCGTCGCACACCAACTCCGCGGCGGCCTCGTCGACGACATACATCTGGCGCGGGTCGGAGGGGAGGACGAGCAGGGCGATCACCACGCCCGCCAGGACGGGCGTCAGGGCGATCAGCCGGGCGCGCGGGGTCGCGGCGACCAGCAGCGCGAAGCCGGTCGCGGCCATGCCGAGCAGCCAGATCGTCTGCCCGACGTGCACGGAGGCGGAGAGCGTGACGAGCACCTCGCGCACCTCCTCCACCGCCGGTGACAGCAGGGAGACCCGGTTCGGCTCCGTGTTCGGGATCCCCGTCACCGTGGTCGTCTCCGTCCGGCCCAACGACATGTGCATGAGGGCCGTGAACACGAAGGCGCCCACAGCCAGCGCCGGCGGGGTGAGCGCGGATGGCAGGGCCCGCCCGGCCCCCATGCCCAGCACGGCCCCCGCGACGAGGGAGAGTTCCCCCACCAGCGAGATCGGCAGCCACCCGAGGTGCGTGTACTCGGTGCCGGCGAGCACCTGGACCGCGCCCACGAGGACGAGGAGCGCAAAGGCCGAGGCCAGCGTCATCGCCGTCGTGCCCGTCAGCGTGGCCGCGCGGTGCCAGGCGGGCCGCGGTGTGCTCGTCAGCAGCTCGGGCATCTTCGAGCGGTGGTCGCGCAGCCCCTGGAGTGCCCCGAGCCCCACGGCGAGCGGCCACAGAAAGATCAGCAGGGAGCGGGTCCACAGGGCCATGGACGTCCACTGGGCCGTCCACGCCGCAGTGCCCTGCCACCACGGTCCGGAAATCAGATACAGGAACGCCAGCGCGGCCGCCAGGACCACGGCCCCGGCCCACGGGGCGACGGAGCGCCTCAGCTCGATGTGCAGGACACGGACGTTCACCAGGTGCCCCTTCCCTGGTCGGGGCCCAGCAGTAGCGCCGAATAGCCGCGCTCCAGCGGGCTGTCGCCCACATGCTCCGGGCCGCCCGCCGCGGCCAGCTCGTCCGGAGTGCCCTGGAAGACCAGGCGGCCCTCGGCGAAGAGCACCACGTCGGTGCAGGCGGCGGCGACGTCCTCCACCAGGTGGGTGGAGACCACCACGCAGGTGTCCGTGCCGAGTTGTTGCAGCAGTTCGCGGAAGCGCAGCCGCTGCGCCGGGTCCAGGCCGACCGTCGGTTCGTCCAGCAGCAGGACCGACGGGTCGTTGACGATGGCCTGGGCGATGCCGACCCGTCGCACCATGCCGCCCGACAGGGCCTTCATCCGCTCGTCGGCGCGGTCCGCCAGGCCCACCCGCTCCACGGCGCGCTGCACCGCCGCCGGGATGTCCGCCTTGGGCACCTCCTTCAGCCACGCCATGTACTCGACGAACTCGCGCACCGTGAAGCGCTTGTAGTAGCCGAACTCCTGCGGCAGATAGCCGATCCGTCGGCGCAGCGCACGGTGCTCGCCCAGGCCGCCCACGGACTCGCCGAGCAGCTCCAGGGTCCCGGCGGCCGGGCGCAGGACGGTGGCCAGCGCCCGGATGAGGGTGGTCTTGCCCGCCCCGTTGGGTCCGAGCAGACCGTGTACGCCGGTGCCCAGCGACAGGTCGAGCCCGTCGACGGCCATCCGTTTCCTGCCGACCCTGACCTTCAGCCCGGTGGCCTGGATCTCCCAGGCGTAGGCCGTCGGTGCGATGTCGGCCGCGTTCACTGCGGGCATCGTGTCGTGTTCCTTTCCGATGGTCACCGATGGGCTCCCAGCACGGAGTACGCGCCCCTGCGGGCGATCACGGCACCGATGCCGAGCGCGAGGATCAGCCCCCACACGGGCAGACCGTCCGTCTGCAGGGCGAAGGTCGTACGGCTCGCGGCCAGGGTCGGCGCCACCACCACGGCGGCCCACACCGCCACCAGCGCAACGGCGGCACGGGTCACGCCGACGACACCGCCGAGCGCCAGGGTCGTCGAGGTGAAGGCCAGACAGGGCAGCAGCCACTGGGCCACCATCACCCCCGTCACCCATCCACCCACCAGCAGCACGGGGACGACCACGGCGAGCACGGACGCGGTGCGCCGCAGCACGAGATGCAGTCCCGCCCTCGGCGCGGAGGCCGTCAGCTCGTACGCCGGGTCCAGGCCGCGTGACCACGACGCCGCGACGCCGAGCACCGGCAGGACCGGGGCGAGCAGTAGCACCAGCGACACCTCGCCGGAGCCGGAGCCGGAGCCGGAGCCGATGCCGGTGTCGACCAGGTCGAGCAGCAGCGCGAGCAGCGTCACGCCCACGACCATGGCCAGCCACGGCACCATCGCGGGCGTCAGCCACGCCGACAGCCGCGCCGCCCAGCGCCGTCGGCGCGGCATCGTGACGGTGGCGGCCAGGTGGGGTTCGAGGCCGGACCACACGGTGCCGACCAGCGCCGCCACGTCGGGCGCCCGCGCCGTGGCGGCGGCCGAGAGCCGGTCACGGCACACCCGGCACGCTTCCAGATGGGCCTCCAGGGCCCACACCTCGTCGGCGGCGATGTCCGCGTCGCCGCGCGCGTAACCGTCGATGAGCCGCATCGACGCGTGTTCCGCACTCATGCCAGCGCCCTCCGCATCGCGATCCGGGCCCGGCGGGCACGGGTCTTGACCGTGCCCTCGGGCAGCCCGAGCAGGACGGCGGTCTCCCGGACGGACAGCCCGTCGAGCACCATGGCCTGCAGTACCTGTCTGAGTTCCGGCGCCAGGCGCCGCAGCGCGTCCCCGATGTCACCGCCGACGGTCGCCGCGAGCGCCTCCTCCTCGGCGGCGGGCGCCACGGGCCGCGCCGCGGCCGCGGGCGGCGGCTCCGCGTGGTGGGCCCTGCGCCGGAACGCGTCGACGAGGCGGCGCGCCGCGATCGTCCACAGCCAGCCGAGGGCCGTCCCTCCGGCCGCGGTCCCCGCGAACGCGCCCGCCGCGCGCCACACCGCCAGATACGTCTCCTGCATGACCTCGGCGACGATCTGCTCGTCCGCACAGCGACGGCGCAGCCGCACCGCCAGCCACGGCGACGTACGCCGGTACAGTTCCTCGAACGCGGCACGGTCGCCTCTTGCCACCAGCTGGACGAGACGCTCCTCGTCCAGCTCGTGCAGCGCTGCCCTTGCTGATCTCACACCTGCTAGACGCCCGGCCCGGACGGCAGGTTTTCCCCCCGGCGTGATCCCCGTCACATGCGGCCCCGGCGGAAGTCCCGACCCGATGGCAGGGATCGATCACCAGACCGGTCAGGAATTGAGAAGCGCCGGCCCCCCAGCCGCACCTAGCGTGACTGCAGCGGAGAACAAGACGTACTGCTCGAAGCTTGGTTAGATCGAGCCGGGCGACATCGATGGAGGCCGCGAAGGCGGCCCGGCCCAACAGATGCAGATGGAGACACGATGAGCATGGCCACGGGGACGGACACGCCGGCGTCTGCGCCGCACGCTGCCGACAGCCACGATCTGATCCGCGTGCACGGCGCACGCGAGAACAATCTCAAGGACGTCAGCATCGAGATACCGAAGCGCCGGCTGACGGTGTTCACCGGAGTCTCCGGCTCGGGCAAGAGCTCACTGGTGTTCGACACGATCGCCGCGGAGTCACAGCGGATGATCAACGAGACCTACAGCGCCTTCCTGCAGGGCTTCATGCCGACGCTGGCGCGGCCCGAGGCCGACGTACTCGACGGGCTGACGACCGCGATCACCGTCGACCAGCAGCGGATGGGGTCCGACCCCCGCTCCACGGTCGGCACCGCCACCGACGCCAACGCGATGCTGCGCATCCTCTTCAGCCGGCTCGGCAAGCCGCACATCGGCCCGCCCGGTGCGTTCTCGTTCAACGTCGCCTCGGTCTCGGCGAGCGGTGGGCTCACGGTCGACCGCGGTGCCGACAAGACCAAGACCGAGAAGGTGACCTTCAGCCGCACCGGCGGCATGTGCACGCACTGCGAAGGCCGGGGCACGGTCTCCGACATCGACCTCACCCAGCTCTACGACGACTCCAAGTCGCTCGCCGAGGACCCGTTCACCATCCCCACCTACACCGGGGGCGGCTGGGTGGTGCGCGTCATCGCCGAGTCGGGCTTCTTCGACCAGGACAAACCGATCCGCGAGTACACCAAGAAGGAACGGTACGACTTCCTCCGCCGCGAGCCGACCAAGGTGAAGATCAACGGCGTCAACCTCACCTATGAGGGGCTGATCCCGAAGATCCAGAAGTCGTTCCTCTCCAAGGACCGGGAGTCGATGCAGCCGCACATCCGGGCGTTCGTGGACCGGGCGGTCACCTTCACCGAGTGTCCCGAGTGCGACGGCACCCGGCTCAGCGAACTGGCCCGGTCGTCGAAGATCGAGAAGATCAGCATCGCCGACGCCTGCGCGATGGAGATCCGCGACCTGGCCGGATGGGTCCGCGGACTCCAGGATTCGTCGGTGGCGCCACTGCTCGCCAAGCTGCAGCACACTCTCGACTCGTTCGTGGAGATCGGCCTCGGTTACCTCTCGCTCGACAGGCCGGCGGGCACGCTGTCGGGCGGCGAGGCGCAGCGCGTGAAGATGATCCGCCACCTCGGCTCCTCGCTCACCGACGTCACATACGTGTTCGACGAGCCCACCATCGGTCTGCACCCGCACGACATCCAGCGGATGAACGACCTGCTGCTGCGGCTGCGGGACAAGGGCAACACGGTGCTCGTCGTGGAACACAAGCCGGAGACGATCGCGATCGCCGACCACGTCGTAGACCTCGGCCCCGGCGCCGGCACGGCGGGCGGAACCGTCTGCTTCGAGGGCGCCGTCGAGGGGCTGCGGGCGAGCGACACCGTCACCGGCCGCCATCTCGACGACCGGGCCGCGCTCAAGGAGACGGTGCGCGAGTCCACCGGCACCCTGGAGATCCGCGGCGCGACGGCGAACAACCTGCGTGACGTCGACGTCGACATCCCGCTCGGGGTACTCACCGTCATCACCGGCGTCGCCGGGTCCGGCAAGAGCTCGCTCATCCACGGGGCGATCCCGGCCCGCGAGGGCGTGGTGTCGGTCGACCAGACCGCGATCCGCGGCTCGCGACGGAGCAACCCGGCGACGTACACCGGACTGCTCGACCCGATCCGCAAGGCGTTCGCGAAGGCCAACGGCGTGAAGCCGGCGCTGTTCAGTGCCAACTCCGAGGGCGCCTGCCCCACCTGCAACGGTGCTGGCGTCATCTACACCGACCTGGGGATGATGGCCGGCGTCTCCACCACCTGTGAGGAGTGCGAGGGGAAGCGGTTCGAGGCATCGGTGCTGGAGTACCACCTCGGCGGCCGCGACATCAGTGAGGTGCTCGCGATGTCGGTGACCGAGGCCGAGGAGTTCTTCGGCGCAGGTGAGGCCCGCACGCCGGCCGCGCACAAGATCCTCGACCGGCTCGCCGATGTCGGGCTCGGCTACCTCACCCTCGGCCAGCCGCTCACCACGCTGTCCGGCGGCGAGCGGCAGCGGCTGAAGCTGGCCACCCACATGGCAGAGAAGGGCGGCGTCTACGTCCTCGACGAGCCGACCACCGGCCTGCACCTCGCCGACGTCGAGCAGCTGCTCGGCCTGCTCGACCGGCTGGTCGATTCCGGCAAGTCCGTCATCGTCATCGAGCACCACCAGGCGGTCATGGCGCACGCCGACTGGATCATCGACCTCGGCCCCGGCGCCGGCCACGACGGCGGCCGGATCGTCTTCGAGGGCACACCCGCCGACCTCGTCACCGCCCGCTCCACCCTCACCGGCGAGCACCTGGCGGCCTACGTCGGCACAAGCGATTGAGGCGAGGGGAGCGAAAGCTCGCTTTCGCTCCCGAGCTGGTTGGGCTGGTGCTCGCTGGTTGGGCTGGTGCTCGCTGGTTGGGCTGGTGCTCGCTGGTTGGGCTGGTGCTCGCTGGTTGGGCTGGTGCTC
>NZ_JBSFUU010000130.1:13564-18830 GCF_053591955.1 Streptomyces sp. NPDC002845
AGCTGGTTGGGCTGGTGCTCGCTGGTTGGGCTGGTGCTCGCTGGTTGGGCTGGTGCTCGCTGGTTGGGCTGGTGCTCGCTGGTTGGGCTGGTGCTCAGGGCCTGCTGGCCGCGAAGAACGGATGCGCGTACGCGAAGTCGAGCGTGACCTTGGCGCGGCCGCCGGCCGGGCCGTCCCGGAACAGTGCGATCATCCGCTGTCGTGCGGTCGTGGCGGGACGGCCCGGTTGTTGAGGTCCACCGACAGGAAGATGTCGTTCGCGACAGGCGTGCGGATCTCCTCGGCGAGCTGGCCGATGAGCCCCGCCGTACGGGCGAGCAGCGCGAAGGCGCGGAGCAGTTCCAGGGGGAGGCCGAGGTCGGCGAGCGCGGCGCCGCAGACTCCGGCGCCGTTGAGCGGGAGCGTGCGGCCCAGCACCTGGGGGTGGACCCGGCCGATGGCGGCGAACAGCGACAGGTGCGGGCCGAACTGATCCTCCTCGGTGGCGATCCGGAACAGCCTCGGGGTGCGGGGGTCGCCCTGCTTGTGGACGTGGTGCCCGAGGCCCGGGATCAGCCTCCGGGCCTCTCGCGCGGAACGTACGGTGGCCAGGGCGAGTTCGTCCCATCCGGCCTCGTCGGTCGGGTGGCCGTCCTCCACTGTGGCCAGGGCGTCGTGGAGGAACCGGCCGCAGTCCTCGGTGACGCCGAGGAACCGTGAGCCGCCGCCGAGGAGCCCGGCGGCGAGAGCGCCCTGGACCGAGTCGGGGGCGGACAGATACGTCAGCCGGGCGGTGATCGCGGTCGGGGTGAAGCCGTGGTCGGCGAGGGCGGCGAGCACGGCCTCGAACACACGGGTCTCACCCGGCGTCGGACGGCGCTGCGTGGCCAGCCAGAACGCCAGCTCCCCGAACCCGACCTCGCCCATCACGGCCTCGGCGAGGTCCTGCCCGAGCAGGGTGATCTTCTCCAGGGAGGAGGCGCCGAGCGCGGTCGGGTACTCAGGCATCGTCGTCCTCCGGAGCGTTCCGCGGACCGTCCTCAAGCCACTTGCGCAGTTCGGTTCCGTGTTCGTCGAGTTCGGGCGGCGGCAGCCGGTAGGCGGCGGGGGTCTCGGAGAAGCGGATCGGGTGCCGGGTGGTGGGTACGGTCCGGTCTCCTTCGCCGACCTCGACGACCGGGTCGAGTCCGAAGCGTTCGGCCATGGCGAACCCGCCGTCGATGGTGTTGATCGGCCCGCAGGGAACCCCGGCGTCGACGAGCAGGTCGAACCACTCCAGGGCCGTCCTCGTCTTCAGCCGCTCCACCAGGAGCGGCCGGAGCTCCTCGCGCCGCTCGGTGCGGTCGGCGTTGTGCCGGAAGCGGGGGTCGTCGGCGAACTCGGGGATGCCGAGCACCTCGCACAGCTTGCGGAACTGCCCGTCGTTGGCGGCCGTCACGATCAGGTCCTGATCGGCCGTCGGCAGCGGCTCGTAGGGGAAGACGCTGGGGTGCGCGTTGCCCATCCGGTAGGGCACCGTGCCGCCCGCGACGTAGCCGGAGCTGTGGTTGACCAGCCCGGTCAGCGCCGACGACAGCAGGTTCACCTCGACGAGCTGGCCGCGGCCGGTGGCGTCGCGGTGGCGCAGCGCGGCGAGGATGCCGATGGCGGCGTGGTTGCCCGCCATCACGTCGAACACCGAGATGCCCGCGCGGTACGGCGGCCCGTCGGGGTCACCGGTGAGGCTCATCAGCCCGGAGATCGCCTGCACCATCAGGTCGTATCCGGGCACCTTCCGGCCGGGGCCGGAGCCGAACCCGCTGATCGAGGCGTACACCACCCCCGGGTTGTCCACGCTCACCGACGCGTGGTCCAGGCCGTATCTGGCCAGCCCGCCCGGTTTGAAGTTCTCGATCACCACGTCCGCACGCCGCGCGAGCTCCCTGGCCAGCCGGGCGTCCGTCTCGTCGCGGAAGTCGAGCGCGATCGACCGCTTGCCGCGGTTGATCCCCAGGTAGTAGGTCGACACGCCGTCCCGCACGGGTGGCATCCACGTGCGGGTGTCGTCCCCTCCCGGGCCCTCGACCTTCACCACGTCGGCGCCGAGGTCGGCCAGCAGCATCGTCGCGTAGGGGCCCGCGAGGATGCGGGAGAAGTCGGCCACCAGCAGTCCGTCGAGCGGCCCGGGAGTACCTGTGGTCATGGCTTACGACTCCTCCTGCTGTACGGCGACGCCTTCGCCGCGGTACTCGCTGTAGGTGTACGGGTTCGAGATCAGCTGGGTCTCGGGGATCTCCGGCTCCACGGCCTCCCGCCACGCGTCCTCGCCCATCGTGGTGCGCGCGTACTCGACGGTCGAGGCGACCGCGTTCCGTGCCCGCTCCAGGTCCACGCCGACCAGTTCGTGCGCGTACTTCACGACGGTTCCGTTGACGAGCACGGTGTGTACGTCGGCGCGGGTGGCCTGGTAGACGACGTGCCCGTAGGGGTGCAGGACCGGGTACATCGCGGGGGACCGGTCGTTCTTGAGCAGGACGAGGTCGGCCTTCTTGCCCGGGGTCAGCGAGCCGATGCTCTCGTCGAGGCCGAGCACCTTCGCGCCGCCGATCGTGGCCCACTCCACGACGTCCCGCGCACGCAGCCGGTGGTGCACCACCGTCTCTCCGGCCGTGTGCGCCTCCATGTGCTCGCGCGTCCGGTCGGCCGACAGCGTGGCGCGCATGGCCGAGAACAGGTCGGCGCTGAACCACACGCTGGTGTCCATCGACAGCGACACGGGGATGCCGTGGCGCCGCAGCCGCCAGGTGGGTGGGTAGCCCTGGCCCGCGTTGTGCTCGCTCTCCGCCGACACCGAGACCGTGCCGCCCGAGGCGGCGATCCGGTGGTACGAGTCCTCGCTGAGCGTCGCCGAGTGAACGTAGGTGACGTCGGGCGTCATGAACCCGTGGTCCCACATCAGCCGGATGCCATTGTCGTCGGTCGCGCCCCAGACCCCGGCGTGGGTGGTGACCGGCAGGCCGAGCTCGCGGGCCGCCTCGAACGCCGCCTTCTCGGGGAAGGCCTCGTCACCGGTGACGTCGAAGGCGAGCTGCAGGCCGAGCATGTCGTCCCGCGAGGCGAAGTTGCGGTCGACGAAGGACCGGAACTCCGGTGAGTTGGTCCACTCCCACGGCGCTCCGAGCAGGTTGCCGTAGGCCAGCACGAAGCGGCCCGGTACGGCGCGCAGCGACTCGACCGCCGCGTCCCCGTGCTCGGGGGTCTGCAGGCCGTGCGACCAGTCCACCGTCGTGGTGACACCCGCGTCGAGCGCCTCTATGCCGGACAGCAGGTTGCCGGCGTGGATGTCCTCCGGGCGGAAGATCTTGCCCCAGCTGAGGTAGTAGAAGACGAAGTACTGCGACAGGGTCCAGTCCGCCCCGAGGCCGCGCAGCGCCGTCTGCCACATGTGCCGGTGGGTGTCGACCATGCCGGGCATGAGGATGCCGCCGGAGGCGTCCACCACCACCGCGTCGTCCGGTGCCTGGAGATCCCGCCCGACCTGTTCGATCCGCTCGCCGCGGACCAGTACGTCGCCGCGGTCGAGCAGGCCGATCGCGGGGTCCATGGACAGTACGGTCGCGTCGCGGAACAGCACGGGGCGTCCCGGGGCGAAGTCTTCCTGGCGCGGTTCTTCGATCGTCATCTGGTCACCTCGTGGTGGATGGTGTGGTCCGGGCACGCAGGACCCGGGAGCGGGCGGTCAGCGGCACGGCCGCGGCGACCAGGCCGAGAGCCAGTGCCGCGGATCTCCATGCGTAGCCGTCCAGTTGGTTCAGTCCGAGAGCATGGTCGAGCGACCGGGCTCCGGGCCCGGTGAAGGCGAGGACCGCGGCCACCGCGCCGCAGCAGGAGCAGCCCCAGGTTCACGGCCGTGTCTCGCCCGCGTCGGCCCGGGGCTGGAGCACGAAGTCGAACTCGGCGTGCAGATAGGGCTCGTCGATCGTGCCGCCGTCCGGGCAGGCACCGGCCGGTTTCTCGGTGAAGCGCACGATCAGCTCGTCCTTCGTGCCGAACACGACATCGGTGTCGAGGAATTCGGAGCCCTGCTGGAACAGATGGGTGATCAGCTTCTCGTAGCCCGGGTGGTCGATCAGGAAGTGGATGTGCGCGGGGCGGAAGTAGCTGATGTCGGTCCCGCCGATCAGGGCACCGACCGGGCCGTCCATCGGGATGGCGTAGCCGCGTGGCGCGATGGTGCGCACGCAGTACGTGCCGTCCGCCCGGGTCCGGTACAGGGCGCGCAACCGTGCCTCGTCGATGTCCGGGAGCTGGGCCTCGTACGTACCGTCGGCGTCGGCCTGCCACACGTCCAGGACGACGTCCGGCAGCGGCGTGCCGTCGAGGCCGAGGACCCGGCCGGTGACGAACAGCGGCATGCCCGCGATGCCGTCGGACATGTCCGCCCCGAACGCCGCCGTGGGCGAGCCGTCGATGTGGAACGGGCCGAGCACCGTCGCCGGTGTCGCGTCCGCCGAGAAGCGGTGGTTCAGTTGGACGACGAGCGTGCTCAGGCCGAGCACGTCGGAGGCGAGGATGAACTCCTGGCGCTTGTCGTCGCTGATCCGGCCGGTCGCGGTGAGCCATTCGACGGCTGCCGCCCACTCCTCCTCGGTGAGCCCGACCTCGCGGGCGTACGCGTGGAGGTGCCGCACCAGCGCTGTCATCAGCTCGGCGAGCCGAGGCGAGTGGGCCGTGGCCCACCGTTTCACCGCAAGGTCGGTGAGGTTGTCCTCCGTCACGAAGGCCATGGAATCCTCCTTGATTCGATCAGCCTCGGCCGCTGTGCGGACCTTCGTCCGTACAGCGGACACCTTGGCCTATGGTTGATGCCTAAATCAAGCCCTCGCGGCAGGACTGGCTCAGAACATGGTGCTGTCGTTGGCGGACTCCGCCGGTACGTCCCGGATCGCGTCCCAGTGCTCGACGATCTTGCCGTTCCTGCCGACGCGGAAGATGTCCACGACGGCCTGGCCGCGGTCGTCGGGGCTGAGGCGGTAGTGGGCGTGGATGGCGACGATGTCGCCGTGGGCGATGACGCGCTTGCGTTCCACGATCAGGTCCGGGAACTGCTGGAAGAGCGAGGTGAATTGCTCGCGCAGGCCGGCGGAGCCGCCGGGGGATGGTGGGGTTGTGCTGGTGGTACTCCGGGGCGAGGTACTCGACCGAGCGGCTGTGCGGCGCCCCCGAAGGGGCGCGGGCTGTGTACATATGCGGCTTCGCCGCGTGGGCGCGACCAGCCACGGCGCCGCCGCAGACGAACGACGACGGC
>NZ_JBSFUU010000131.1:0-18171 GCF_053591955.1 Streptomyces sp. NPDC002845
AACACGGCATCAGCCCCCTCACCGCCCTACGCGACCTCTTCGCCGGACGGCCATGGATGCTGCCCGCAACCAGCTGAAACCCCTAAACAGTTACGGATGATCACCCACTTCAGCGAGGATTCCTCGGTCAGCCGGAAGTGGTTGCGGGTCATTCGTACATTGTTCGAGCTGGTGATCTTCGACGTGTCGCTGTTCGTCCACTTCAGGCCCTCGAAGGTGACGTACGATGAGTTCGCCACCTCCAGCTGCCCGTCGTCGATCACTGCCTTGCCGCGGTTTTTCGCGACGACGGTGATGGGCCGGTCAGCGGTTCCGCTCTTGCCGGACATTTTGCCGATCGAATATTGCCCGTCCGCGAGCACGATACGGTCCCCGGCCTGCGCGCCCTCGAACGCGCTGTGCAACTGGTCCGAGTCTGCGACCTGGACGGTGCGGCCGGGGCCCTGATCCCCGTCGTCGCCGCCTTCGCTGTCGGCCCCGTAGATGGTTGTCTCGGTGATGCTGGTCCAGTCGTTGGACGTGTTGCCGTGGCCGACGATGCGCAGGTAGCGGGCGGAGGCGTCTGCGAAGTCGTAGTTCTGCGGCTGAAGTGTGGTGCCGCTGCTGGTTTTTCGTGCCAGGGCTGTTGTCCACGATGATCCGTCGTCGGACAGTTCAACGTCGAAGGTGTCCTTTCTGGTGTCCCCCTTGTGCCAGGCGAGCGACACCGAGCCGATGGTCTGTGCCGAGCCGAGGTCGTAGCGGATCCATACCCCGTCGCCCTCGGCGGACCAGCGGGTGCTCAGATCGTTGTCGAGGGTGTTGGCGGCAACGTTGCCGTCATCGGAACTGGCCGAGACTTCCGTGACGTTCACCGGAGAACCGTCGTTCGACGCGACCGGGTACGTCCGGACCCAGTCGACCTCGAACACGGCCGGGCGTAGACCGCTGTCGCCTGTGAAGTTGTCGAGCTGAATGACGAGATTCCCCAGAGGCATCGCCTGGATGTTCCCCCGGTCGTCGTCGGCGCCGTCCGACATTCGGAACCATTCCTCACCGTCGACGTAGCCGACCAGCGCTTCCGGTGTCCACTCGAAGGCGAAGTTGTGCCACTCGGTCATGTCCACGGGGCAGAGTTCGTGGTGTTCCTTCTTGTCCGACGGGCTCTGCGGGTAGTGCAGCCACGCCGTGAGGCACTGCGCGTCGGGATTCGAGTACTCGACCCAGTCGTACTCCCCATTTTCGAGCCGGTTGTCTGCGGTGGGCCAGATCAGGTGCAGTGGATGGTAGAGTCCGCCGTCCGAGCCAATGTTCCGTGAGCGGGACCGGATTTCCCACCGACCGTACTGGGTGTCACGCTTCTGCCTGATCCATCCCGTGTCGCCGTTCGCCTCGCCGTGCATGGTGAGAATGCCGTCCGCAACGGTGCTGTTCTTCCCGCACCGGCGGCCGTTTCCGCCGTGACCTTTCCAGCATTGGGCCGTACCGCCGACGTTGCCTGACGGTACATCCCACTTCGCGGGGTCGACCGGGCCGGTGTAGTCGAACTCGTCGGATATCGGCAGCGGTGTACCCCAGCCGTACCGTTCGGCGGCCTGCGTCGAGTCCTCGTCTTCTCCTTGGCCGTCGCCGTGCGTGACGCTCAGCCCGTAGATCTCCACCTGGCCGTAGTTGTCGTCGCTGCACGGCGATGAGTTGCCGCAGTTGGCTTGCGTGTACGCGCCTGCCTTGAAGTAGCCGCCGGAGAAGTCTTTCGAGAGCGTGGTCTGCAGCTCACCGTTGTAATAAGCTTTGATTTCGCCATCACTGACCACGAACTTCGCCTGGAACTCCGTGCCCAGCTCGTAGTCGTCCGTCACCAGCTTGTGATGGCTGGTATCACCGTCGGTGATGTAGAGCTTGCTGCCTTCCAAGCGGAAGACCGAGACGTCGTCGTCGGCGTCATGGATCTGTCCGGCGACCACATTTGGCCTCTCCTCGGGAAGAGCCGTGATGGCTTGATCGATCACCATCGTGTGCGTGCCGGATGTCGATGACCAACTCGCCTTGGTCTGCCCCGAGTCTGTCATCTCGCGCAGTTCCGAGCGGGGGTAGTTGGAGCCGCTGGTGGTGACCCCGTTGACGGCGGCACGGAACTGAACAGCGTCGCAATCCGGGGATGCGGTGAACCACGGGTCGTTCGAGTACGTGGCAAGTAGTGGTTGTTTGACGTTGGTCGGCGACTCTTCCTCGCCAACAGGCAGCCCGATATACCAGTTCGTCAGGTCCAGCACGTCGGCCGGGTACTCACAAGTGCCGCTGCCACCGTCATCCCCGCCGTCGGCCCCGTTGACGGTTGTCTCGGTGATGCTGGTCCAGTCGTTGGACGTGTTGCCGTGGCCGACGATGCGCAGGTAGCGGGCGGAGGCGTCGGCGAAGTCGTAGTTCTGCGGCTGAAGTGTGGTGCCGCTGCTGGTTTTTCGTGCCAGGGCTGTTGTCCACGATGATCCGTCGTCGGACAGTTCAACGTCGAAGGTGTCCCTTCTGGTGTCCCCCTTGTGCCAGGCGAGCGACACCGAGCCGATGGTCTGTGCCGAGCCGAGGTCGTAACGGATCCATACCCCGTCGCCCTCGGCGGACCAGCGGGTGCTCAGATCGTTGTCGAGGGTGTTGGCGGCAACGTTGCCGTCATCGGAACTGGCCGAGACTGCTGTGACCTCCAACGGAGAACCCGGAGAACCCTCGGCCGACGCGACCGGCTGGTACACACCCGAGACTCCGACGGCTAACATCCCCACCAGAAGTGCACGATATATTCGTCTCATAGGGCCTCACTTTGGCTGAAAGCGCCAGATCAACCAAGGCGGTTGAGCTGGCGCTGAACGGTTGTGGTTGAACACCGTAAGGTTGTGAACGGTGATGCCGCGTTCCAAGCCACGACCGCGTCGGAGAGCTTCGTCCCAGCTGTGTGGCGCCATGGTGAGTGACCCGGTCGGGCTCCGACATGCGGGCCACGCTGTCAGACACACGGCGGGACCGGTCCCGAACACCGCACCCCTCAAGACCGGAACGACAACAGCTCCTGAGTAGGGTCGGGGACTGGCGCGGTGGCTGATGCTCCGTTTCCAGTCCCCGCCGCTTCAAACCGTACGTGGCGACATCTCGCGCTTCTCCTCGGCACGGAAGCTGGCCTCGTGGGCCGGGCTCACCCCGACGGTGCGCGGTTCGGACCGTACCGTGCGCTACGGGCACATCTCCAAGCAGGGCGATCCGTGGCTGCGCTGGATCATGTGTGAGGCCGCGCAGCGGGCGAAGCGGAGCCCGGCCTACGCCGACACCTACACCCGGCTCGCCCGGCGGCGTGGCAAGCAGATCGCCACGACCGCGATCGCCCACAAACTCCTCACCCACGCCTACCACTTGCTGCGCGAGGACGAGACCGCGCAAGCTCCCAAGGAGGCGGGCGCCTCCACGTGACGATCACTCCCGACGGACGGGACACCAAGCCCCGGGCGAGCTCGCAGCTTCGCATGAGCCGGCCCTGCCGCGCTCGATGACCTGAATGAGCAGCCCGGCCCCCGGACCAGGGTCATGGCCCCGCCCGGCAAGGCGGGGCCGAATGGGTGCGTGCGAGTCCTCTCCGCATGACCGTGAACTCCGGAGAACCACAACAAGGCGTCCCCGTCTTAGCAGCGACAACAACCCGGCGCGCACGGCTCATCAGCGCATCGGGGCGGGCGTTTGCGGCCCTTGACAGCCCCAGCCCTCATGGGTGCTGAGGTGCCAGGTGGTTTGAGGATGCTGGAGCTCGTTGTTCTCAAACGACCTGGCTTTTGCGGAAGTCTTGTTCGCGGTGGAGGCAGAAGCGCCGGTAGAGGGGGCCTGGGTTCCGAGGGTGGTGTAGATCCGGGCGAATCGTCGGCTCAGTTCTGCTGTCGTGGCGAGATAGAGCTCTTTGGGATCGATGGTGTCGTTCGGAGGGTTGAGGATCAGGTTCGCCAGCACCACGATCTCGGGGAACGCCGCGAGGTGGTGGCGGTCCTCGGCGGGGATCTTCTTGCTGACGGGGTGCTTCTCGATGCGATCGAGGCGGTTGGTCCACTCGCTGCCGAGGTCGATCGGCATGCCGGAGGAAGACCACTCCTCGACGATCTTTCGTGCGAGGTCGAGGGCCTGTCCGAGTTGCCGGTGGCGGCGGGCGAGTTGGTCGAGTCGCCGCTGAGCTGGGATGACTACCGGTGGATGCGTGAACGGGATGTCATGGGTCGAGCGGGTCCAGCGTTGGTGACGCCAGCACAGGTGCTGGTGAGGGGGCAGGACGAGAATCACCAGGAGGGGGTCGGCCCTGTTCTCGTATAGCTACCGCCAGGTGACGTGTAGCGCTGAGTAACTACTTGGGGCTGCGGTCGCGCTGCTGGAGGGCGGCGAAGTCGGCGTGCGCCGTCTCCACGGCCTCCGGGTACGCCTGGGTCTTCTCGTGCTCGGCCAGCGCCCGGTAGATGCTGGAGAGGCTGGGGCTCTGTCCTTTGCGGCGGCCGGCGGGGATGAGCAGGTCGGGCTGGATGTCCTCGACGGTCTCGCCGTTCGCGCGGCGGCGGAGCACGGTGTGCAGCATGTCGTCGGTGATGACCGGGGGCCGACCGCCGTGGTGAGAGCATCTCACGGTACCGCTATCGCCCTCAGCTACTTGTCACTTCGTCGTGGCTCCGCGGGAGGACCTTCTCGTCAGCCCAACAGTGCATCGTAGTCAGGGAGTTGAAGATGGGAGTACAGGACGCGCAGGACACTGCCAAGAGACTGCGGGTGGTCAGCGACGAGCCCGCGGACCGTTTCTATGAGCGGGATGACGTGGTGCGGACGCTGGTGGTGACGCTGCTGGCCGGACAGCACTCTTTAGTGCTCGGCCCGCCCGGAACGGCGAAGTCCGAGATGGCCCGGGAGCTCACGGGCAGATTCGAGGGGGCGTCCTACTGGGAGATCCTCCCGTCGAAGTTCACCGCGCCGACGAGGATGTTCGGTCCCATCGACGTCGCCGCGCTGGCCCGGGGTGAGTACCGCCAGGTGTACGAAGGCCGTGCCACGACCGCGCACGTCGCGTTCATCGACGAGATTTTCAAGTGCTCCACGGCGGCGCTGAACGAGACGTTGGGCTACCTCAACGAGCGGATCTACCACCCCGAGAACGGCGGCGAGCCGATCCGCTGCCCCCTGATCGGGGCCATCACGGCGAGCAACGAACTGCCCAGCGAAGAGGATGCGGCCGCGATCTACGACCGGCTGCTGGTGCGGGTCGAGGTCGGGTACCTGGAAGATCCCTCGAACTTCGCCGTGCTGGTCCGCTCCGCCGTCAGCCGCCCGGCGGCGCCGACACGGACCACGGTCGAACTGACCGCGTTGCAGCACGCCGTGACCGAAGCCGTCCCGGCCGTGGACGTCCCCGACGTGATCGTGGATGCGGTGTGTACGCTGCGGGCCGCCCTGCGCCGCAAGGAACTCGTCGCCTCTGACCGCCGCTGGCGGCAGGCGGTGGGCCTGCTCCAGGCGTCCGCGTACCTCGACGGCCGCCCGGCAGTCGCCGAGAGAGACCTGTCGGGGTTAACCCACGTGCTGTGGGACTCCCCCGCCGAGCGCCCGACCGTCGAGCGCGAGGTGCTGCACCTGGTCAACCCCGACGCCAAGGAGGCACTCGACCTGGCCGACACCATCGATGAGCTGGAGGCCCAGCTCTACGCCATGGCCGGGCAGTCCCGCGAGGCGCTGAGCGAGTGGGTCATCAAGAAGGCCCACAACCAGCTCGCCATGGCGGGGAAGCGGCTGGAGAAGCTGCGCGAGGAGGCGGCGGGCGCCGTCCGCTCCACCGCCGCCATCGACCGAGTCACCGGCCGCCAGCGCGCCGTCCGCGCTCGCGTCCTCACCGAGGCTCTCGGCGTGGACGCGAGCATGGTGCAGGCCCAGCTCTGAACACCGGGGGAGGATCAGGATCAGGACCATGGGCGAGACACCGAGCAAGCTGGGCGAGCCGGCGAGCCAGGCCGGGAAGTGGCTGGACCTGTCCGCCGCCGCTCCCGAGCGGCACACCATGGCCGTGGTCGCGGACCGATTCGACCGGATCACATGGCGCAACACCTACGAGCAGTCGGCCGGACTGCGCGAGCTGGTCGAGGAGCTGAACGAGCGCTACGACCACTACGACCACACCACCGACCTTCTGACCGACGCGTTCCTGGCCGCCTACAAGGTCCGACCGCGGTTGCGCGAGCGCGCGGAGATGACCCCTTCCCGGCTGGTCAACCACCAGGTCATCACCTCACTGGTGGAGTCACCGGAGTTCACCGAGCTGCGCCGGGAGACGGCTGGCGACCCCTACGCCGCCGCCATGGCCGTGCTTGCCCAGGCCACCGCGCTGCGCCGGATGCTGGAGCGCTCCCGGGATGCCCAGGAACAGGCCGAGCAGGCGAAGAAGGCCCAGCGGGACGCCGATGGCGCGGCGACCGCCGTGGGCGAGGCGCTCCAGCAGTCCGCCGATGAGGCCGACGAGGAGGGCACCGTGCCGGCCCCGGCCGCCGACGCCGTACAACAGGCGATCGAGGCCGCCGAGGCCACTGCGCGGCAGGCGGCCCAGGACGCCGCGCAGGCCCTCACGGCAGCGGCCCCTGGTATCCGTGGCGCCGCGCGGAACGCGGCAGCGAAGGCCGCCGAGGCCGCGCGGGAGGAGGCCGCCCTCATGCGGGCATGGGGCGTTGGTCCCGGCGAGCTGGAGCGGATGCCGTTCGACCAGCGCGCTCGGCTCGCCGAGCGGCTGCGCACCGGCCGTCTCGCACAGTGGGCCGAGCTGATCGGTCGCTTCCGGCAGATGGCCGGCGGTGAGCGCGCTCGCAAGGTGGAGAACGCCGCCGGGGAGCTGGTCGGCGTCACGCTCGGCAATGACCTCTCCCGCGTCATCCCCTCCGAGCTGGCCAGCCTCGGCCTGCCTGAGCTGCGTGCGGTGTTCGCCGCGCGCTACGCCGCCGGGGAGCTGATGCTCTATGACAGCCAGGGAGAGCAGACCACCGGCCGGGGCGCCATCATCGCGTGCGTCGACACCTCGCACTCCATGTACGAGGCAGGGCCCGGCGGGGTCACCCGGGAGGCGTGGGCCAAGGCGTGCGCCCTGGCACTGCTGGATCAGGCCCGCCACGCGGGGCGTGACTTCGTCGGCATCCTGTTTTCCGCCGCCGACAAGCTCCAGGTCTTCCGCTTCCCGGCCGACCGGCCCGCCGACATTGCCCATGTACTCGACTTCGCGGAGACCTTCTTCGGCGGTGGCACCAACTACCAGAGGCCGCTGACAGCGGCCGGCGAACTGCTGAAGGAGGAGTTCAACGACGCCGCCCGCACGCGCGGCGACATCGTGATGCTCACCGACGACGATTGCGGCGTCACCGAGGAATGGATGCGCGGCTGGAACGACGCCAAGCACCTGCTGGGCTTCCGGGTCTTCGGCGTGGCCATCGGCGCCCCGCGCGCCGCCGAAGCCGACTCGGTCCTGGACGCCCTGTGTGACAACCTCCGCTCCATCGAGGACCTCACCGACGTCCACGCCGCCGCCGACCTCTTCCGCGTTATCTAACCCGACCTCCTCCCCCGCCACCCCGACACAAGAGAGGATCCGTTCCCGCAGCTGGGCACCCGTCGACCAGGGCCCCACCCGCTGGCACCCTGCCTTGCCCCGGCTGCGCCCCGCGCAGGACCTGACCCGAGCGGCCGAACGGGTGACGGGGCGGGGCGGGGCGGGGCGCTCAACGCTCCAAGATCACCCCATGGCGGGTTTCTGGCGTATCAGTTTTCCGTACCCCGACTACGGTCGGCCGACCCCCGCGCGCTGCGGTGCGTTCCACGGTCACTCGTGCTCCTCCGTCGGTCCGGCCCCCGGGCGTGGGGCGTAGGCTCGTCTCCATGCCCGATGGAGGCGGACACATGTGCCCCGGTGACCAGTGGTGGCAGCTTCACACGTGTAAGGAGCACACGCACCCCCCGTACGGGGAGACATGGGGTCATCGCTTCAGCCCGACCGATAAGCCGGTTGAGCGGGATGCGCAGGGGAGGTCTTGATGCCAGACGAGCTGATGGAGCGGGTTGGCAGGAACCGCACGTGGGCGAGGAAGTGTTATATGCCTCCTCGCTGGGAGGCCAGAACCGGCGACCACGCACCGTGATTGCGACCCCTCACAGGCACGAGGAATACGCGACCCGCGATTACGCGAGGTCGCCAGTTTCATGCCCCCTCTTGCAATCTACAGAGGCGCCCGCCCATACCTGCCTAGCCTGCGCGTTTCGCTTGCCGACGTGTCCGGATCTTGGGCGGAAACATGAAAGTGCCTTCTGAGCTGGGATGATGAGGCTTGTCCAGGGCTTCTGTCACCACAGCAGGAAGGCACTTTCTGCGTGCACACTACCGGGTCGCGTCCCAAGCTCATCGTCTCGGCCGACGGTCGCGGAGTGGTCAGCCACGCCGGATCCCGCCTGCTGGCCGATCTCGCCGATGCCACGGGCCTGACCGGCTCCTTCGCCAACGCGCTGCACCGGTTGCGGCCGCGCGGCACCGGCCACGATCCCGGCCGGGTGGCGGTCGACTTGGCGGTGATGCTCGCCGACGGCGGCGAGGCAATAGCCGACCCGGCTCTCCTGCGCGACCAGCGCGAGGTATTCGGTCCGGTCGTCTCCACCCCCACCGCCTGGCGCGTCCTGGCCGACATCGACACCACCGCACTCGCGGCACTGCGCACGGCCCGCGCCGCTGCCCGGGAGACCGCCTGGCTGCAGGCCGCCGAGACGCGGCGCGGGATACCGGTCTCCCGCGCGGGCGAACGCGACCTGCCCGGCCTGGTCCCGGACCTCGACGCCACCCTCGTCACCTGCCACTCCGAAAAGGAACAGGCGGCCGCCACCTACAAACACGGCTTCGGCTTCCATCCGCTGCTGTGCTTCCCGGACAACACCGGCAAGGCCCTGACCGGCCTGCTGCGGCCGGGCAACGCCGGCGCGAACACCGCGAGCGACCACATCACCGTCCTGGACGCCGCCCTCGCCCAGATCCCCGATGCCCACCGCCACGGCACCACCATCCTCACCCGCACCGACAGCACCGACAGCACCGACAGCACCGCCGGCGGCGCCGGCGGCGCCAAAGCATTCCTGACCCACCTGCGAAATCTGCGGGCTCAGGGCATCCAGACCTTCTTCTCCGCCGGACACCCCGTCACCGAACCGGTCCGGCGCGCGATCCGGACCCTGCCCGACCGCATCTGGCACCCGGCCCTGGAACAGGACGGATCCCTGCGCGGCTCAGCCGAGGTCGCCGAGCTGACCGGCATGATCGACCTGGCCGGACATCCCGACGGCACCCGCACCATCGTGCGACGTGAGCGCCCGCATCCCGGCGCCCAGCTCTCCCTGTTCGACCTCGACCAGGGCATGCGCCACCAGGTCTTCCTCACCCACACTCCCATCGCGGGCGGCGGCGGATCCATCCAGCACCTCAAGATCCGCCACCGCGCGCACGCCCGCCTCAAGGACCGCATCCGCTGCGGCAAAACCACCGGCTCCGACCGCTTTCCTTCCCGGCTCTTCCAGGTTTCAACGCGGCCTGGGCTGGAGCTGTCCCTGACCGCAATCGACCTGCTCACCTGGACCCGCACCCTGCTGCTGGACGGCGAACCGGCCACCGCCGAGCCGAAGAAGCCCCGCTACCGACTGCCGCACGCCGCTGCCCGTATCACCCGTGGAGGCCGCCGCCTCCACCTGCGGATCGCCGCCACCTGGCCCTGGCGACATGAACTGGCGAACGCTTTCGCCTGCCTCGCGGCCCTACCGAGACCAGCCACCTGACCAACCGCGCTGCCGCTGCCCACCCACAACCCGAGGAACCCGGAGCACCCGACCCGAGCGCCGGGCCCCAGGCATACCCACCCGCCGACAGTCACGGCCCACCGCAGTCAGCCCAGCTCAGCCAACCCAACTGAAACGGGGAGGCTAACCTGCCTCACACCTCTCCGGGGTCGAGTAGGAACCATGCAGAGAGTGCAGTTTGGTGTCACATGATTTGACACCCGGGTTGAACTGGCTGTTCGCTGTGCCGCGTGGATGAAGTGAGTGACCCGCGGGTGGAGTTCCTGCGCTCGGATGTGGAGCGGTTCTGTCGGGAGTTGGACGGGCTGGCCCCGGCGCTCCGGATGCGGCTGCTGGAGGAGCTGCGTGGCGCGCTGGTGGGTGCGTTGGACGAGGCCCGGGTCGAGGCGATGGCCGCCGCTGCGGATGAGGGGTGGGGGCTGCGGAGGATCGGGGCGTTCTGCGGGGTCTCGCACGAGCAGGTACGGCGCCTGCTGGCCGAGCGGGCCGGGGGCGGGCCTTCGGTCAGCTGACGACCGTCTCCCGCGTCGTACGGAGGGGGCGGAGCGATGGTGGTCGACGCCGTCCGGCTGTGCACCCGTCCGGATGGCATCGACGTACGCATGGGTTCGACGTACGCATATTGATTGCGGAAGGCGGCGAGCGGATGGGGCCGGACGAGCGGGAAGCACTGTTCGAGCGGGCACGGGACCTTTCCGCACAGCAGCGGACCTGGTCCGACGCCGATGCAGTGTGGGGCAAGGTCATCGACGCGTACCGTGCCGCCGTCCGGGACGCGCGGAAGCCGGACCGCAACGACGAGCGGCAGTTGGCCCGGGCACTGTGGCGGCGTTCGATGCTGTTGTCGATGATGGGGCGTGCCGCCGACGGGTTGGCACCAGGCAGGCAGGCCGTGACGCTGTTCGAGCAGCTCAACGAAGCTGTCGCCCAAGAGGAGCGCGACGTGACCGCGCCCCGGCGGGACGAGGCGCTCGCGGAGCTCATCACCGCCATGGTCGACCTGGGGGAAGTCGCGTTCGCCACCGGGGACGCCGACGCCCGCATCGCGCTGGTCGACCAGGCGCTCGGCGTCGGGCCGCGCACTGTGCAGCCGCCCGCCGCGGGGCGGCGACGGCGACCGGCTACCACAACTACGCAACCGCGCTGCTGCACCGGCATCTGGAGCGGGGCGGGGGTGCCCAGGAAGCGGCGCTCGCCGGGTCGCGGGCGCTCCAGCTGCGCCAGGAGCTGCTCGACCCGGGGCGCCCGATCAGCATGTGGGAGCTGGGCAACACCTACGCGATCTACGCGCAGTGTCTCGCGCTGATCGGCGAGCTCGACCGGGCCAGGATGGTGCTCAAGCTCGGCGAGGAACTCGTCGGCGTGCTGGGGCCGGCGGGCGCCGGCATCGTCGCCAAGCTGGGGGCCGCCGCGAAGGTGGTGGACGCCGCGCGCAAGTCGGCCAAACGGCGCCCGTGGGGGCGGGGGCGCTGATCCCTTCCGGTATGCGTGGCCGTCGGGAACGACCTGTTGGCTCAGCTCGCCGGGTTGCGGTTGCGCGAGCGGTGGGACGGACGGACGCGGCTTTCCGTGGAAGCGGCACGTTCGAGCGTTTGGCCACCGTGATCAGGGCCACCCGGAGGGCACCGGAGGTGGGCCGCCCGGCGAGGAGGCGACATGGGATCAGCCAACATCTTCGTGCTGGGGCTCGACAAGCAGAACCTCAAGACGCTGCGGGACGTGCCGCACGCCGAGGAGTACCGGTTCCACCCGCTGCTGAGCCGGGACGAGCTGCAGGGGGGCGAGATCCCGGTGCCCGAGCTGCTGGAGAAGGCGGAGCGGGAGCTTGAGGAAGCCTCGGTGACAATCGACGCGATCGTCGGGTACTGGGACTTCCCGGTGAGCACCATGACGCCGATTCTGTGCCGTCGTTTCGGACTGTCCTCCGCCGACCTGGAAGCGGTGGTCAAGTGCGAGCACAAGTACTGGAGCAGGCTCGAACAGCAGAAGGTGACCGATGCGCACCCCCGGTTCGCGCTGCTCGACCTCGACAAGCCCGTCCGGCCGCCGGAGGGCCTGCGCTATCCGATGTGGATCAAGCCGGTCAAGTCGTACGCCTCCCAGCTCGCCTTCCGGGTGACGGACGACGCCCAGTTCCATGCGGCGGTGGCGGAGGTCCGGGAGGGCATCGGCAGGATCGGCAGGGCGTTCGAGTACATTCTCCGGCGGCTCGACCCTCCGCCCGAGATCGCCGCGGCCGGCGGCGGGGCGTGCCTTGTGGAGGAGGCGCTCTCCGGGGCGCAGGCGACCGTGGAGGGGTACTCCCAGGCGGGACACATCAAGATCTACGGGGTGGTCGATTCCGTCACCTACCCCGACAGCTCAAGCTTCCTGCGATACCAGTACCCGTCCACTCTGCCGCCGCACATTCTGCGCCGGCTGGAGGACGTCTCCCAACGGGTGATCGCGCAGATCGGGCTGGACAACTCGACGTTCTGCATCGAGTACTTCTGCTGGCCCGAAGAAGGCACCGTCAGCCTTCTGGAGATCAATCCACGGCATTCGCAGTCGCATGCCGAGTTGTTCGAGCAGGTCGACGGCTTCCCGAACCACCACTGCATGATCAGTATCGCGCTCGGCCGGGACCCGCGCCTGCCCCACCGGCAGGGCCCGTACAACGTCGCGGCCAAGTGGTTCCTGCGCCGCTTCCAGGGCGGAAGGGTCCGGCACCGGGCCTCGGACGCGGACATCGACCGCCTGCCGCGCACGATCCCCGGGGTGGTGGATGTGGTCCCGATCGTCGACGTGGGCATGCGGCTGTCCGAGTCGCCACACACCCACAACAGCTACAGCTACGAGCTCGCCCACATCTACGTCGCAGCCGACGACGAACAGGAACTGCGGCAGAGGTACGACCGCTGCGTGGCAGCGCTGGACTTCCGCGTCGAGAACGACGCGGAAGGAGGTGAGTTGTGTGATGCGTGAGGTGACCTCGCTGCCGTATGCGATCAGTGAGGAAGAGCACCTGTGGATTCCGCTGTCCGACGGCACTCGGCTCTCGGCCCGCGTCTGGCGCCCGGTCTCCTCGGACGACGAACCGGTACCCGCGATCCTGGAGTACATCCCGTACCGCAAACGGGACCTGACCGCGGTCCGCGACTCCATCCACCACCCCTACATGGCAGGCCACGGATACGCCTGCGCACGCGTCGATCTGCGCGGCACCGGTGAATCCGAAGGGGTGCTCACCGACGAGTACCTGGAGCAGGAGCAGGCCGACGCCGAAGAAGTCCTCGCCTGGCTCGCCGACCAGCCGTGGTGCAACGGGCGGACAGGGATGATGGGCATCTCCTGGGGCGGCTTCAACGCCCTGCAGGTCGCGGAACGGCAGCCGCCGAGCCTGGGCGCGATCGTCATCGTCTCCTTCACCGACGACCGCTACGCCGACGACATGCACTTCATGGGCGGCTGCCTGCTGTCGGACAACCTGTCGGAGGCGTCCACCATGTTCGCCCACACCTCATGCCCGCCCGACCCGGCGGTGGTCGGCGAACGCTGGCGGGAGATGTGGCTGCAGCGCCTGGAGGGCAGCGGTCTGTGGCTGCACGAGTGGCTGAGGCACCAGCGTCGGGACGAGTACTGGCGGCACGGCTCGGTCAGCGAGAACTACCAGAACGTGCGGTGCCCCGTCTTCGCCGTCAGCGGGTGGGCCGACGGGTACTCCAACGCGGTGTTCCGGCTGATGGAGCACTTGGACGTGCCACGCATGGGGCTGATCGGGCCGTGGTCGCACAAGTACCCGCATCTGGGGGTGCCGGGGCCGGCGATCGGGTTCCTGCAGGAAGTGGTGCGCTGGTGGGACCGCTGGCTGAAGAAGATCGACAACGGTACGACCCACGAGCCGACGCTGCGCGTCTGGATGCAGGAGAGCATGCCTCCGTCCACCGCGTACGAGGAGCGTCCGGGCCGCTGGGTCGGGGAGCCCTCATGGCCTTCGCCGCACACCCGTACGGAGGAATTCCCGCTGGCCCACTACCGCATCTGCGGGCAGGGGGAACAGGTCGACGAGGAGGAACTGACCGTCGAGTCGCCGCTGTCGGTGGGGCAGTTCGCCGGAAAGTGGTGCTCCTACGCGGCTCCCCCCGACCTGCCCTACGACCAGCGGGAGGAGGACGGCGGTTCGCTGGTCTTCAACACCGACCTGCTGCCCGACCGGTGCGAGATCCTCGGCGCGCCCGTCGTGGAGCTGGACCTCGCGGTGACCGAGCCCGTGGCGATGGTCGCCGTCCGGCTATCCGACGTGGCCCCGGACGGCCGCGCGACCCGCGTCACGTTCGGCATGCTCAATCTCACCCATCGTGACGGCGACGAGGCCCCGGAGCCCCTGGTCCCCGGCCGACGGTACCGGGTGCGCTTCCAGATGAACGGGGTGGCCCAGGCGTTCCCGGCCGGGCACCGGATCCGGCTGTCGCTGTCCACCTCGTACTGGCCGCTGGCCTGGCCACCGCCACGGCCGGTGCGGGTGAGCGTGTTCACCGGGAGCAGCCGCCTTCAGCTGCCGATACGGTCGGCCGCCGAGACCGACGAGGTGACGCCGCGCCCGTTCGACGAGCCGGAAGGCGCGCCGCCGATGCCCACCACACAGGTTCGGCCGGGCGAGGAGCGATGGACGGTATCGCGTGATCTCGTCACGTACCACTCGGAGCTCCAAGTGGTAAAGGACAGCGGGGTGGTGCGTTTCGACGACCTCGGCCATGAGGTGGGACGCCACGTCTACCAGCGCTATGGCTGGGTGGCCGACGACTTCGAGTCGGTGTGGGGCAAGGTGGAGTCGACGATGTCGTTCCGCAGGGACGGCTGGGACGTCCATACCGTGACGTCCACCGTCCTGACCTGCACAGGTGAGGAGTTCCTGCTGCACGCGCGGCTCGACGGATTCGAGGGCGAGCGCCGCGTCTACTCGCGCAACTGGGCGCACACCGTGCCCCGGGATCTGCTGTGAGGCGGGGCGGATACCGCGGAGCGAATGCGCGGCCCCATGGACTGGGGCGGCGTGTCAGGGCTAGCGCGTCAGGGCTGGCGCGTCAGGGCTGGCGCGTCAGAGGCCGGCCGGAGAGCCGGCGCCTTCTGCGGATGAAGCGCTGGGGGTCCGGGACCCGGGAGACGACCGTCGGCCGCAGGACGAATCCGACCGTCGCCTCCACGCCCCAGAGGTGATCACGCTTGTCGTACGTGACCGCCGCGCGGAACTGCTTCCGCGCTTCTACTTGTTCACGCACCGCTCGTTCACGCACCGCTCGGCAGCGGTTGTGTCGGCGGTACCGGGCCTTGCCGAAGGACGAAGGTAGGACGTCAGCGCGTCTCCAGCGCCTTGAAGTCGTCTCATTTGGTGAGCCAGCGGAAGCAGACGAAGGTGCAGGCGGCGGCATCCGGCCAGCCAGGAGGTTGGGTCGGCCGCGCGGCGGGGTGTCTGCCGTGGCAGGTCCTGTTCCGCGCGGCCTCCCGCCAGGGCTTGATCAAGTTCCGTGAGTGTCTGGGTTGTTGGTGATGCCCAGGATGGCGAGTGCTCGTTCGGGTTCGTGGCGAATGGCGCGGGTGGTCTTGGCGATGTTGTCGGCTCCGAGGATCTTCAGGGTGCCGATGGCGAGGTTGCGGATGGTGGCCATGGCGCGGGGTGCGGTGCCGGTGTGAATGGTCGAGGCGTCCTCGGCGAACGTGACATCTCGGATGTAGTGGGAAGAATTTTCGATTCCCCAATGCCCGCGAATGGCGGCGGCGAGGTCGATGGGGCGGGTTTGATGGGCGGCGAGGCTGGTGACCGCGTAGACGTTCTCGCGGGTTTCGGGCCGGCCGGTGGGCTTGCGGCGGCGGTGGACCCGGATGGCGAGGTGGGCGTGGGGGAAAGCGATGCCGCCGAGGTTGTCGGCGATAGCGCAGGTTTTGATCGAGCGGGACTCGCGGCGGCCGTGGGCGGTGGCGGAGGCGGTGTGCTGGACCTTGATCGAGGTCCAGGGCAGGGCGGCGAGCTGGGCGTAGGCGGTGGGCTGGTTGGTCTTGATGACGGCGATGTAGTGGGCCTTCTTCGTCTCGACCAGCCAGGTGATGTTGGCCTTCACCGAGTGGAGGGCATCGAAGGTGACGACGGTGTCGGCGAGGTCGAGCGGTGCCAGCAGGGGTTTGAAGTGGCGCACTTCGTTGGTCTTCGCACCGGCTTCGACCTGGGCAATCGTGGCGACGCGGTCGTGGGTGACCGCCGAGAGCAGGTGACGCCGCGGCGCGGCCAGGCGGGCTGAGCCCTTGAGGGCCTTGCCGTCCACGGCGATGATCTGCCGCGATCGGGCCTCGGGCATGTCCGCGGACGCGGTGATGCGGTGCCGGTCGGCCCGGTAGGCGCCCACAGCCTGGTCCAGGGCGTCGCCGTCAAGTGCCTGAAGGACGCGTCCGAGAGTGACCGGTTTGGGGCTGCGCCGCCAGCCGAGCAGGTGACGGCGTACCCCGAGGGATGCCAGCAGCGAGTTCGTGGCCCGCTCGCCGAACTCGGCGAGTTCATCGATGCTCTTCGCACCGCAGACGGCCGCGCAGGCACACATCAGCAAGATCGCCGTCAGCGAGTACCACTGAGGTTCCCCCGAGATGCGGAGTGAGTTGACAGAGGGTCAGATGGGACTCATGAGAGGAACATCGACCATGGCCGCCCCCAGAAAGTACTCGCTGGAGTTGCGTGAGCGTGCAGTGCGGATGTACCGCACCTCCGACCCGAAGCCGCAGATCAAGAAACTCGCCGTCGACCTCGGCGTGCATCCGGAGGCCCTGCGCGGCTGGATCCGCCAGGCCGAGGCGGACGCCGGCGAGCGCGATGACCGGCTCACCACCGATGAACGCGCCGAACTCGCCGCCCTGCGCAAGGAGAATGCCCAGCTCAAGCGGGCGAACGAGGTGCTGCGGACGGCCTCGGCGTTTTTCGCGGCGCAGCTCGACCCGACCCGGCCCAGGTGACGGCGCTCCTTGACGAGCACCCCGACCTGGGGGTCGAGTGCGTACTCCGGGAACTGCACATCGCCTCCTCCACGTACTACCGCTGGCGCCGTGCCGAGCGCGAGCCCTGCGAGCGCGTCCGCCAGGACGCGGAGCTGACCGAGCAGATCCGGCAGATCCACGCCGACTCGGGCGGGATCTACGGCTCGCCGCGCGTCCACGCGGCCTTGAAGTGCGAAGGCGTGCACGTGGGCCGCAAACGGGTCGAGCGCCTGATGCGCGAGGCCGACATCGCGGGCGTCAGCCCGCGCCGGGGCAGCTTCACGCGCCGCGATCCCAAAGCCACGCTCGCCCCGGACCTGGTCGAGCGCGACTTCACGGCGCCCACGCCGAACCGGCTGTGGGTCACCGACCTCACGATGATCGCAACCAGTGAGGGACCCTTGTGGCTGTCCGCGATCCGCGACGCGTTCTCGCGCCGGGTGGTGGCCTGGGAGACCTCCGCCCGCGCGGACGCCGACCTGGTCCTGACCACCCTCGAGTACGCCCTCGCCTCCCGCGAGGTCGAGCCCGGCACACTCGTCCACCACGCCGACCACGGCTGTCAGCGTCTGTGAAGCTGACAACTCGCCTGGTGCGGGCGGGAGTTCACGCGTCCATGGGCTCGGTCGGGGACTCGTACGACAACGCTCTCGCGGAGAATTTATGGATGCTGATCAAGACGGAGTGCATCCGCGGCCGTGTCTTCGCCACCCGGGCCGAGGCGAACCTCGCGCTCTTCGAGTACATCGACGGCTTCTATAACTCCCGGCGCATCCAGAAACGGCTCGGCTACCTCAGCCCGGTCGAGTTCGAGGAGAAGCACTACGCCGACCAGGCAACGGCCGAACGAACGAACCTGAAACCCCGTCAACCCGCCCTGACCAGCTGATCAGCACCCCCCGCACACCGGGGGAACCTCACACCGGCCCCGGCGTGAGCGCGGATCCGGAACCGATTCGAGGTAGGGGCCCAGGTCAACGATCCGGTCCGCGTCCAGCGGCCCCAGCTTCTCCAGCACGGCAGGGATAGGGGAAGATGCAACAGCAGGCACGGGACATCCTCGTGATCATCTGGCTTCGACACCACAATGATCACGAACCCCCGTGCCTGCTCTGTTATCCGCCCCTACCGGCCTGACCGTCAATCCTCCACGCAAGCACGGAACTTGACGGAGCCCTGGCCTCCCGCCGAACCGGACATGACGGTTTCCCGGTCATCCGGCTCTCCAGTGACTACTGACGTTTTCTCAGCGAAATGATCTGCGCGAAGCGGTGTGAAACAGACCATGCGTGGGTGGGTCGGGCGAACTGGGCCCGGCTGCGAACAGAC
>NZ_JBSFUU010000132.1:0-17399 GCF_053591955.1 Streptomyces sp. NPDC002845
CAAACGACCATGATCGCGGTGGCCGTTCCCATGCCCGCGCCACCCCTGACCTGCACAGACACGTCAACGATCAAGACTTACAGCTGCCGTGACAGTCTGAGCCAAGCTTCATCCCAATCACCCGCCAAAACCGCAGAGAGGGGGCCCTCCTTGAAAGCCGCCCAGAAGTTATCGACACAACTAGGAGCATAAGGTGTATTTGTATCGCCCAGTCCCACCCGACTCATGTTCAAGACATGACAGTTCCAGTGCGCAAGCTTTGCCCCATGCAAGCAAATATGAGGGAACTGTGATCGTGATGTGACTCTTGGTTCACGAGGGGCCCTGCCCGCGGCACCCCACCCACACAACCCCGGCGCACCCCGGCGCGTCAGGCCCCCTCGCCACCGCGCCCCATCCGCAGCACACTTGACGACCAGGGAAAGCCGTTGCTGGTGGAGGGGGACGTGCTATGCGGGACAGCCATCGGGGGGAGGCCGAGCGGCTGTTGATCCGGGCCGTGGAGGAGGAGGTACGGCGGTCGGGCGGGCGTACCGACGGAGGTGTGCTGCTGTCGCGGGCGCGGGGCGCGCTGGACGCGATGGCGCGGGCCGCGTCGGAGGAGTACGAGGCGTATACGCGTGCCCTGGACGAGGCAGAGGCCGGGCGGCCCACGTTCGGGCAGCGGTATGCGAGGGAGGGGGCCGGGACTCCGCTGCTGGTGGCGGGGGTCGCCGCGGTCGCCGCCGCAGTCGCGGACCTGGCGCTCGGTACCGACGCGGGTACGGCCCTCGGCGCCGGGGCGGTGGTCGGGGTCGTGGGTGCCGCCGCGACCGTGGTGAAGGTGACCGCGTCGCATCTGCCCGCCGCCCACCACCACGCGGGCGCGCTGGGGCAGCCCGGCGGCCCGGAGCAGCTGCGGTTGCAGTGGCTGTCGGCGCTGGAGGTGCGCGGTATCCGCCCGTTCCTCGACCAGCAGCGCGTGCTCAGCGCGAGCACCGGGACCGGCAAGAAGAAGGGAGGGCCGCAGCTCCGGCACACCGACAAGAGCGCGGCGGCCCGCAGGCGCAGTGTCCTGGCGCAGTCCTTCGGCCGGCTCCCCGAGCCGGACGATCCGTTCGCAGGCCGGCGGCAGGAGATGGCGCGGATCCGGCAGTGGGTGCAGGCGTCCCGTGCGAGCACCGAGACCCGGCCGACGGTGGTCGTGCTGCACGGAGCGCCCGGCTCCGGTCGTACGGCACTGGCGGTACGCGCGGCCCACGAGCTGAAGGACTACTTCCGTGGCGCCTGCGTGGTGGACCTGCGCGGCGACAGTGCGGAGGAGCCGCCGCTGTCCACCCGGGACGCGCTCATGCATCTGCTGAATCGTCTCGGCGCCCCGCGCGAGCAGCTCCTGTTCCGTGAGCGTTCCTCCCAGGACCAGCAGGTCAAGCGGCTGAGCGAGCTGTACCACCAGCATCTGACGGGGCTGCCCGTCACGATCGTTCTGGACGACGCCCCGGACGCCGACCAGGTCCGCGTCCTCGTCCCCGAACGCTCCGACAGCCTCGTCCTGATCACCGCCCGCAAACCCCTCGACCTGCCCGCCGACCTCCCCGCCCGGGTGCACCAGCTCCCCGTCGAGGCCCTGGACGAGGCGGGCGCGGAGGAACTGCTGGGCGCCGCCGCGCAGGACACGTCGGGGCCGTACGACGCCGACTCGGCCGAGCGGGTAAGGGAGTTGTGCGGTGGGCTGCCGCTGGCGCTGCGCGTCTCGGGCTCCTCCATCGGCCCGCGCACCCCGCGCCAACTGGCCACCGACCTGGGCGCGTACGGCCCGGTCGAGCCCGTCGAACGGGCGCTCTGGCTGCGCTACACCGACCAGTCGGAGCCCGCCCGCCGTCTCCTGCGCCGTCTCGCCCTCGCCGGGCGGGCCTCGCTCGGCGCCGCCGCGGCCGCGTCCCTGCTGGCGACCGATGAGCCGGAGGCGACCCGGCATCTGACCGCGCTCGCCCGCGCCGGGCTGATCAACCACGTACGGGGCAGCCGTTACCGCCTCCACGACCTCGTCCGTGCCTTCGCCCAGGCCCGCCTCCTCGACGAGGAGGAGCCCTCCGAGCGCACGGCCGCGCAGGAACGCCTGATCGTCAACTACGCCGAGCTCGCCGACTCGGTGCTCCGCCTGGTCGACGGCAAGATGTCGACGAGGTCGGACCGTTTCGGCCCGCACGGATTCACCTCGCTCGACGAGGCCCTGCGCTGGCTGGACGACGAGTCGAGCTTCATCACATCGACGCTGCGGCACACGGAGGGCGTGAACCAGGCGGCCGTACTGAGTCTGCTGGGCGCCCTGTGCGACTACTGCCTGCTCCGCGGCGACCTCTACCGCCTCGGCGAGATCAGCGAGCTGGCCCGCGCGGTCGACCAGGGCCTGCTTGTCCGCTCGGTCCAGTGGCGTACGGGTATCGCGGCCCGCCAGCTCGGCGAGCTCGACAAGGCCCGTACGACCCTGACCTCCGTGGTCGACCTCTATATGGAGGCCCACCACGACGCGGGCGCGGCCCGGGCCCTGTGCTCCCTGGGCATCACCCTCCACCACCAGGGCAACCTGACCGAGGCGGCGGCGAAGCTGCGGGAGGCCCTGGATCTCCAGGCGGCCCCGGAACTCTCCGTGGACCGCGCCTGGACGATGCACGCCCTGGCCGCGGTGGAACGCGACCGGGCCCACCTCTCCGAGGCCCTGAAGCTGCTCACCGAGGCCCTGGTCCTGCACCGCGAGGGCGAGTCCGTGCACGGCGAGGCCTGGGCGCACTTCCAGCTCGGCCAGCTGGGCCTGCGCATGGGCGACACGGAGCGCGCGGACGCGGAGCTGCGCACGGCGCTCGACCTGTACGGCCGCACCCGCGACGCCCGCGGCGAGGCCTGGGCCCTGACCCAGCTCGCCCGCACCCGTCTGGTCGCCGGTGACGCCTCGGCCGCCGTCGACGGCCTGCGCCAGGCGATCTCCCGCCACCGCGACAACGAGGACGCCCGCGGCGAGGCGTGGACGGTGTACTACCTGGGCCAGGCGCTGGAGGAAACGGGCAACCTGGATCAGGCGGTACGCGAGCTGGAGCGGTCGCGGACGATGTTCTCCCGTATGCGCGACGTCTACGGCCTGGCCTGCGCCCGCCACCACTCGGCCCGTGTGACGAGGGACCAGCGGGCGGTCCAGACGGGCTCACTGCGCAACTCCGGCTTCGCCCGCCAGCTCCTGGTGGACGCCCGCGCGGACTTCCAGCGCATCGGGGTCGTCCACGGCGAGGCGTGGACCTGCCTGGAGCTGGTGGTCGTGGACGCGGGCAACGGCCGTACGCAACAGGCGCTGTCGTTGTGCGACACGGCCATCGGCCTCTTCACGTCCTACGGCGACCGCCGCGGCGAGGACTGGGCCCGCTTCCTGCGCTGCACGCTGTTGCCGTACGCGGCCCCCGGCGGCGTCGAGATCGGCACGGCGGTCGCCCAGGAGGAGCTGAACCAGCTGGGCCGCGCCTCCCATCCGCTGCGGGACGAGAAGCTGGACGAGTACGTGGAGGCGTACCAGCTGCTTCTGGAGCGGGGCGTGGACCTGGACACGGGCTGGCGGGCCTGGACGCTGGGCATGGTCCCGAACCGGCATGCGCGGGAGGTCATGGGCGTGCCGGTGTGACGGTGTGACGGCACAGTGGTGATGTCCAGACGGTGATGGCCTTGGGTGATATCCCGGGCTGACGGCCCGGCGGTGGGATGGCCCGGGTGTGATGGCCCGGCGGTGGGATGACGCGGATGTGACAGCCCGGCGGTGACGGCTCCGCCGGGCCCCTTGCCGATCCCCCCACCGGGCCCGCGCTCAGCCCTGCTGCGGCTTGGGGGTGCCCGAGGTCTTCTGGGCCGCCCCCTTGCCGGAGGCACCCGTGCCGTCCTCGGGCTCCTCCACGAAGTCGACCTTGCCCATGTGCTTGCTCATCGACTTCATCAGACCCCAGACGGCCAGGGCCATCACCGCGAAGACGATGAAGCCCAGGACGCCGGGGGTCACCTTGTTCTTGTCCACCTCGGCGGCGAGGGGGACGAGGTGGGTCACTGCCAGGCTTGCGCTTGCGCTCATGTCAGGCATTGTCCCGGACGCCCGCGAAGAGGTCGTCCTCGGGGAGGGAGGTGTCCACGAGGGACTTCGCGAGCTCGTACTCCTCCGTGGGCCAGACCTCCTTCTGGAGCTCCATCGGCACCCGGAACCAGCCCCCGTCGGGGTCGATCTGCGTGGCGTGCGCGATCAGCGCCTTGTCGCGGATCTCGAAGAAGTCGGCGCAGGGGATGTGGGTGGTCAGGGTGCGCTCGGTCTTCTCGAACTCCTTCCACCGCTTGAGCCACTCCCCGTACGGCGACTCCAGGCCCCGCTCCAGCAGCGCGTGGTGCAGCGCCTCGGTGCGCTGCCGGTTGAAGCCCTGGTTGTAGTAGAGCTTGCTCGGCTGGTACGCCGGGCCGTACTCCGACTCCGGGTACTTCTCGGCGTCCGCCGCCCCCTCGAACGCCACCATCGAGATCTTGTGGGTCATGATGTGGTCCGGGTGCGGATAGCCACCGTTCTCGTCGTAGGTGGTGATCACCTGCGGACGGAACGAGCGGATCTGCTTCACCAGCTCGCCGGCCGCCTTGTCGACGTCCTCCAGGGCGAAGCAGCCCTCGGGGAGCGGCGGCAGCGGGTCGCCCTCGGGCAGGCCGGAGTCGACGAAGCCGAGCCACTCCTGCTTGATGCCGAGGATCTCGCGCGCCTCGTCCATCTCTTTCTTGCGTACTTCGTGGATGTGCTCCTCGATGTACTTGTCGCCCTGGAGCTTGGGATTGAGGATGGAGCCGCGCTCCCCGCCCGTGCAGGTCACGACCAGCACGTCCACCCCCTCGGACACGTACTTCGCCATGGTCGCCGCGCCCTTGCTCGACTCGTCGTCGGGGTGCGCGTGCACGGCCATCAGTCGCAGCTCGTCAGTCAAGACTCATTCCCTCGGTAAGTCGGCGCCCGGCCTGAACAATCGGTGACTCGGCCCGGTGTGAACCGGGGAGTCAAGACTGCCGTCCCTTAGGGACGTCCATGAGGGGCGGCGGTCGGGTGGCGGGCGGGAGGCTTCTATAGTGACCGAATCGGGGGGCGATAAATTCCGGGGCCCGGCCATGGAAGCCCCGACCGGGACCTTTCCCGCCCCTGGCGAGAGGACGATCATGAGTACGGCGAGCACGCGGCTGCCCGAGGGCCGGTACGGCCGCTCCCCGGACGAGCGTGCCGACCGCGGGCTCAGGATCGTCGGCGCCGTTCTCGGCGTGGCCCTGCTCGCCCTCGTCGGCTGGTTCGGGTACTACTACGTCGCCGGCAACAAGATCAGCGCCGAGGTGATTTCCTTCAAGGCCCAGGAGGACTCCGTCACGGTCCATCTGGAGGTCCACAAGGACGCCGACGCGAGCGGCTACTGCACTCTGCGCTCCCAGTCCGAGGACGGCGCCGAGGTGGGCCGGGCGGACTTCCGCTTCGACGGCAGCGCCACGCGCATCGACGAGGTCGTCACGCTCCGTACGACCGCCAAGGGCACCACGGCCGAGCTCCTCGGCTGCCACGCCGACTGAGATCACCCCCGATACGTAAGCGCTGACCTGCGTTGACGTAATTCTGGTGGCTTATGTCCTCCCCCTTCGGCCACTGAATTGTTAGGCTCGTGGTTTCGCCCACTCGTGAAGGAACATTCTTCTGGGTAGGGCGATGCTTTGTATTCCCAGTACCTACGAGGAGCACCTGTGACCCAGACCAGCGAGAACGTCACCTGGCTGACCCAGGAGGCGTACAACAAGCTCAAGGATGAGCTTGAGCACCTTACTGGTCCTGCGCGCACGGAGATTGCCGCCAAGATCGCGGCCGCGCGCGAGGAGGGAGACCTGCGCGAGAACGGCGGGTACCACGCGGCCAAGGAGGAGCAGGGCAAGCAGGAGCTCCGTGTGCGCCAGCTGACCCAGCTCCTGGAGAACGCCAAGGTCGGCGAGGCGCCGGCCTCGGCGGACGGTGCGGTGGCGCCCGGCATGGTCGTGACGATCGCGTTCGACGGTGACGAGGACGACACGCTGACGTTCCTGCTCGCCTCCCGCGAGTACGCGAGCGCCGACGTCGAGACGTACTCGCCGCAGTCCCCGCTGGGCTCCGGCGTGATCGGCCACAAGGTCGGCGAGAACGCCGAGTACGAGTTGCCGAACGGCAAGCTGGCCTCCGTGAAGATCCTCAAGGCCGAGCCGTACCAGAGCTGACGCCTGCGCAGCAGGGCCTTCGGCGAGCCCCCGGCGCCCCCTGGGCGCCGGGGGTTTCGTCATGCCGTGGCCGAGCGGTACTTCCGCACCGCCAGCGTCCGGAATATGACGATGAGCAGGATCGAGTAGATCAGTGAGGCCCACACCGGGTGCTGCATCGGCCAGGCGTCCGACTGTCGGACTCCCGGGTTGCCGAAGAGCTCACGGCAGGCCTGCACAGTGGCGCTGAACGGGTTCCAGTCGGCGACGTGGCGCAGCCAGGGCGTCATCCGGCCCGGGTCCACGAACGCGTTCGAGATGAACGTGACGGGGAAGAGCCAGATCAGCCCGCCGGACGTGGCCGCCTCGGGGGTGCGCACGGAGAGGCCGATCAGCGCGCCGACCCAGGTGAACGCGTACCCGAGCAGGAGCAGCAGTCCGAAGGCCCCGAGCACCTCGCCGAAGCTGGTGTGCGTGTCCCAGCCGACCAGCAGGGCGACTATCGCGAGCACGAGCAGTGTGAGTGCCGTCTGCACCAGGTCGGCGAGGGTCCGTCCGGTGAGCACCGCGCCGCGTGCCATGGGCAGGGAGCGGAAGCGGTCGATGAGCCCCTTGTGCATGTCGTCGGCGATGCCCGCACCGGCGCCCGCGGTGGCGAAGGTGACGGTCTGCGCGAAGATGCCGGCCATCAGGAACTCGCGGTAGGTGCCCGGGTCGGTGCTGCCGCCGATGTTCATGGAGCCGCCGAAGACGTAGCTGAACAGCACCACGAACATGATCGGCTGGATGAGGCCGAAGATGACCATCTCGGGGATCCGGGACATGCGGATCAGATTGCGCTTCGCGATGACCAGCGAGTCCCGGACGGACTGAATGACGGGGTTGGCAGGCGCCATGACCGGCACGGCGTCGGTGACGGCACTCATGCGAGGGTCTCCTTGTCCTTCTCTTCGTCCTTCGCCTCGGCGACGTGTCCCGTCAGGGAGAGGAAGACGTCGTCCAGGGTGGGCCGGCGCAGCCCGATGTCGTCGATCTCGATGCCGCGGGCGTCCAGCTCGCGGATGACCTCGGCGAGGAGCTTGGCGCCGCCGGTCACGGGCACGGTGAGCTTGCGCATGTGCTCCTCGACCGTGGTGTCGCCCTTGCCGAAGCCCGTGAGCACCTCGGACGCCGTCTGTATGTGCTCGCGCTCGTGCACGACGACCTCGACGCGCTCGCCGCCGGTGCGGGCCTTGAGCTGGTCGGAAGTGCCGCGGGCGATGACGTGGCCGTGGTCGACCACGGCGATGTCGTGGGCGAGGTGGTCGGCCTCTTCGAGGTACTGGGTGGTGAGCAGCAGCGTCGTACCGCCGGAGACAAGCTGCTTGATGACGTCCCACAGCTGCTGGCGGTTGCGCGGGTCGAGGCCGGTGGTCGGCTCGTCCATGAACATCACCGGCGGTGAGACCACCAGCGCGGCCGCCAGGTCGAGGCGGCGGCGCATACCGCCGGAGTAGGTCTTCGCGGGCCGGTCGGCGGCGTCCGCGAGGTTGAACTGCTCCAGCAGCTCGCCCGCGCGCGCCTTCGCGGCCTTGGCCCGCATCTGGTAGAGCTGGCCGACCATCTGCAGGTTCTCGCGGCCCGTCAGATATTCGTCGACCGCGGCGAACTGGCCGGACAGGCCGACCGAGCGGCGTACGGCGTCGGGGTTCTTGAGGACGTCGATGCCCGCGACGACGGCCTTGCCGCTGTCGGGCCGGAGCAGGGTCGTCAGACAGCGGACGGTCGTCGTCTTGCCCGCGCCGTTCGGCCCGAGCAGGCCCAGCACCGTCCCCTCCGGGACATCGAGGTCGACGCCGTCCAGAGCCTTTACGTCACCGAAGGTCTTGACCAGGCCTTCGGCGTAGATGGCGCCTGGCATATAAGTTCTCCACGTTGTTGGGGTTCCTTCAGAAAGCCTAGGTTTGTGCGTTTCGCCCGCCCGAGAGCGGCGGCACGAGACACACCATAACGCGATGTATCGCGTCTCTCAATGTATTTCTCCGGCCGGGCCACGATCGAGTGATGCCGGGGCCCTGACCTCAGTCGATGACCGTGTAGCCCGCCTCGCGCAGCGCCAGGCCGACCTCGGCGCAGTGTGCCGGGCCCTTCGTCTCCAGGTGCAGCTCGACCTCCGCCTCCGTGAGCCCGAGCCGTGGGTCGGTCCGTACGTGGCTCACATCGAGGACGTTAGCGTCGACCACTGACAACGCCCCGAGCAGAGTGGCGAGAGCGCCGGGCCGGTCGGTCAGGCGGAGGCGAACGGCCAGGTAGCGGCCCCCGGCGGCCATGCCGTGCCGAAGGACGCGCTGCAGCAGCACCGGGTCGACGTTGCCGCCGGACAACACCGCCACGACCGGGCCCTCGAAGGCGCCCGGGTCCCGCAGCAGCGCGGCGACGGGGCTGGCCCCGGCCGGCTCCACGACCAGCTTGGCCCGCTCCAGGCACAGCAGCAGGGCGCTGGAGAGGTTGTCCTCCGAGACCGTACGGACCTCGTCGACCAGTTCGCCGATGATCCGGAACGGCACGTCACCCGGCCGCCCGACCTTGATGCCGTCGGCCATCGTCGCCGGGTTCTCGATGGGCACGGGTGTCCCGGCCGCCAGCGAGGGCGGGTACGCGGCCGCGCCCTCGGCCTGGACGCCGATGATCCGCACGTCCGGGCGGAGCGTCTTCACCGACACCGCGATCCCGGCCGCCAGCCCGCCCCCGCCGATACCGACGACGATCGTGCGCACCTCGGGGCACTGCTCCAGGATCTCCAGGCCGACCGTGCCCTGGCCCGCGATGATGTCGGGGTGGTCGAAGGGGTGGATGAACACCGCGCCCGTCTCGGCCGCGTACTCCTGGGCGGCGGCCAGCGTCTCGTCGACCACCGTGCCGTGCAGGCGCACTTCGGCGCCGTAGTCCCGGGTCGCGCTGATCTTCGGCAGGGGGGCGCCCTTCGGCATGAAGACCGTGGAGCGCACGCCCAGCAGCGCGGAGGCCAGGGCGACGCCCTGCGCGTGGTTGCCCGCGCTCGCCGCTACGACCCCCGCGGCGCGCTCCTCGGGCAGCAGCCCCGCGATGCGCACATACGCGCCGCGCAGCTTGAACGAGCCCGTGCGCTGGAGGTTCTCGCACTTCAGGTGCACCGGGGCCCCGACCAGCTGCGTCAGATGCCTGCTGCCCTCCATGGCGGTGACCCGCGCGACGCCCATGAGCATCTTCTGCGCGCCGCGCACATCGTCCAGCGTCACCCGCGGCAGGGAGTCAGCTGTGCTGTAGCTCATGACCACCAGTCTCGCAGTTCACAGCGCGCGACAGCGGGTGTGACCAAGGGGCGGGACCGGTTTGCTCAGCCCCGGTACGGCCTGCCTTTTCGCCGCGTACTCTGTCCCCCAACCCAGCACCCACGCATGAAGTGAGCCCCCGGCCATGCCCACAACACCTGAAATGTCGATGGACATGTCGACCGTCGGTGACACCGGTCTTCTCGACGCGATGCAGCACGAGGTCGCGGTGTTCGCGCGCCGTGCCGAACAGACCCGGCTCGGCGGGGTCGGACATGTGCGCAACTCCATGGACCGCGCCGCGTACCTGCTGCTCAACCGCCTGGACAAGGAAGGCCCGATGGGGGTCAAGGCGCTCGCCGCGAGCATGGGGATCGACTCCTCGACGGTCACCCGGCAGGTGGCCCCGCTCGTCGACACCGGGCTCGTCAAGCGCACCTCGCACCCGGAGGACGGCCGCGCGGTGGTGCTCCAGCTGTCCCCGCGCGGGCTCTCCCGGCTGGAGGAAGTCCGGTCGTCGAGGCGTCAGTTGATGGCCGAGCTGACCGATGACTGGGCGCCGGAGGAGCGCGAGGCGTTCTGCACACTCCTGACGCGCTTCAACAGCGCGCTGTCGGCCCGCATGTCCCCCCAGGGGGTTCCGGTGGCGGAGTCGGAACCGGCTTCGGCGTCGTAACCGGGTCTCCGGGCGGGTCTCCAAGGCACACCCCTGGGCGGTCTCCACGCGCGCGTGTACGCGCCGGACTGAACGGTCCCCCACGCGCGCGTACACGCCGAACTCTTGACCGGAAGGGCACGCCTGGCCTCATATGAGACCGGGTCCTCGTCGCAGGCGGTCGGCGCATCCCGTTTCCGTACGCGGCCGGGTCCCCTTTCGCTCAGGGTGCTCTCAGGGGGAGGCGCGGTGCGAGAACGGCAGGTGTCCCAAGGCGCCCGCCGGGCCCGGGAGTTCGAAGCGTTCGTCGCGGGCGCGGCAGGGCGGCTGCTGCATGCCGCCACACTGCTCACCGCGGAACCGCCGGACGACAACCCGCGCGCGCGGCGCCTGTTGACGCTGGCCCTCGCCCACACGTACGCCTCCTGGGACCGGCTGCGCGGCGAGGACCCGTACGACCGGGCCCGCCAGCAACTGACCGTGCGCTTCGCGCGCGGGGCATGGCACCAGTACGGCGGCCTCGGCAGGTTCCGCCCCTCCCCCGACAGCGTCCTGGCTCGGCTCACGCCCCAGGAGCGGCTGATCATCGTCCTCAGGCTGTACGAGGGTGTCGGCGAGGAGCAGACTGCGGCGCTCCTCGGGCTGCCCCTCGAACGCGTACGGGCGATCTGCGACCGGGCGACGGCGACGCTGCTGCATCCGCCGCGGGGCCCGGCACCGGCCGTGGTGAAGGTGGCGCCGTCATGAAGCGCCCGGCCGACGGGAGACGTGCGTGAACAGGTCCCAGCGGGAGGCCGCCGCACGGCGGATCATGGAGGGGGCGGCGCCCACGGTGCCGCCGGATCTGTACGCCGACGTCGTGCGCCGCGGCGGCCGTATGCTGCGCCGCCGGACCGCGGCCCGCCGACTGCTGTGGCTGGTGCTGCTCGCCGCGGTGGTCGCGTTCGTCGTGTGGGCGTCGATGGCCCGCCCCTGGGTGGAGCCGCCGTCCGAGACGACTCCACCGCTCACGGGCTGGTGATCGGCCCCGGGATCGGTGATCAGCCTGGGGCCGGAGGGCAGCCCAGGGTCGGTGATCAGCCCAGCGCCTGCTGGAGGTCTTCGAGGAGGTCGTCGACGTTCTCGATGCCCACGGAGAGGCGTACGAGATCAGCCGGGACCTCAAGTGCCGAACCGGCCGCGGACGCGTGCGTCATGCGCCCCGGGTGCTCGATCAGCGACTCCACACCGCCCAGGGACTCGCCGAGCGTGAACACCTTGGCGCGGTTGCAGACCTCGACGGCCGCCTCCTCGCCGCCCTCGACCTGGAAGGAGACCATCCCGCCGAACGCCCGCATCTGCTTGGCGGCGACCTCGTGGCCGGGGTGCTCCGGCAGGCCCGGGTACAGGACACGCGTCACGCGCGCGTGCCGGGTGAGCATCTCGGCGACCTTGGTGGCGTTGTCGCTGTGCCGGTCCATGCGTACGGCGAGCGTCTTTGCGCCGCGCAGCACCAGCCAGGAGTCGAAGGGGCCGGCGACCGCGCCCATCGCGTTCTGGTGGTACGCCAGCTCCTCGCCCAGCTCCGGGTCGCTCACGACGAGCGCGCCGCCCACGACATCGGAGTGGCCGCCCATGTACTTGGTCAGCGAGTGCACGACGACGTCCGCGCCGAGTGCGAGCGGCTGCTGGAGGTACGGGGTGGCGAACGTGTTGTCGACGACCAGCTTGGCGCCGGCTTCGCGGGCGATCTGGGCGACGGCGGCGATGTCGGTGATGCCGAGGAGCGGGTTGGAGGGGGTCTCCACCCAGACGGCCTTGGTCTTCGGGGTGATGGCCGCCCGTACCGCCGCCGGATCGCTGGTGTCGGCGACCGACCACTCGACGCCCCAGCGCGAGACGACCTTGGCGAAGAGGCGGAACGTACCGCCGTACGCGTCATTGGGGATCACCACGTGGTCGCCGGGCCCGAGCAGCGTACGCAACAGGCAGTCCTCGGCCGCCAGTCCCGACGCGAACGCGAGGCCCCTGCGTCCGCCCTCCAGAGCGGCGAGGTTCTCCTCCAGCGCGGTCCTGGTCGGGTTCGCGCTGCGGCTGTACTCGTAGCCGCCGCGCAGTCCGCCCACGCCGTCCTGCTTGTAGGTCGAGACCTGGTAGATCGGCGGGACCACCGCGCCGGTCAGGGGGTCGGCGGTGTTGCCCGCGTGGATCGCGAGCGTCTCGAAGTGCTGACTGATGTGCCTGTCGCTCATGGGCCCCGAGCGTAGTCCGCGCACGGGCTTCGCGGTGACGGGCGGAGCCATGTGGCCTCGGGGGGTGGCTGGGTGCGCGCCGCGATCGGGGGTCCTCCTTGGCGTCGTGGGACGGTCGTGGGACGTATGTCCCGCCGGCGTGGGACGACCGGTCGTGGGGCGTACGTCCCGCCGTCGTGGGGTACACGTCCCACCGTCGTGGGGTGCACGTCGGTCTTCTTCGCCCCCTCCGCCCCTACCCGTCCCATCCCCAGGGGCTGCCGCCCCTTCGACCCCCAACCCCGCCAAGGGGGCTGCGCCCCCTTGAACCCCCCTGGGCTCCGCCAGGGCTGCGCTCTGGAAACCCCTCGGGGCTCCGCCCCGGGCCCCGTTTCGGAGGGCGGCGCTCGGATCTCGTTTCGGAGGGGGCGGCCCGGACTCGTTTCGGGGGCGACGTCCCGGTCCCGTTTCGGGGGCCCGGATCCCGTTTCGGAGGGGAGCTGACCCCGGACCCCGTTTCGGAGAGAGGGCTGACCCAGCCCCCGTTTCGGAAGGGGGGCCGACCCGCGGACCCCGTCTCGGAAGGGGGCCGACCCGCGGACCCCGTTTCGGAGAGGACGGACCCCAGACCCCGTTTCGGCGGCCAGCCCCCGGACCCCGCTCCTCGAACGGCCCCCGGACCCGCTCCTCGAACGCCGGAAGAGCGACACCGGAAGGGCCGGCACCCGACGAACCCCCAGTAGTTGCCCGTTGCGCTCCCCGACCAGGTTGGCCAATTGTCGGACCCGTCTGGTTCGCTTGAGGCATGGAGATTCTCTGGGTTCTGATCGCGCTGGTCATGATGAGCTTCGTGATCGGGCCGATCGTGATGCGCAGGCGTGCCGGAATCCAGCAGGTGGCGCCCGGAGACCCGGACGCCGCCGACCCGGCGAGCTACGGCTTCGTACGGCAGGAGGAGCTGGACATCCGCATGCCCGGCCCCGACCAGGACCTGGTGGACGTCCTGGACCTGGTGCAGCGTACGCAGGACTACCGCGCGGCGCGGCAGTTGCTCGCGGGCACGGAGGCCGAGGATGAGCGTCGCTGGCAGCGGGTGCAGGCGTTCGCGGGTGCCGCGGCTCTGGAGCTGCAGCAGCGGCCCGGCGGGGTGGGCGAGTCGCCCGGCGGGCAGTGGCTGCGGGTGTGGCGGTCCGAGGCGCCCAAGGACGCGGGCGGTGCGGCCGTGCACGCGGAGTTCCTGGTGCAGCAGGCGTGGCGGACGTCGACACCGGGCACGGACGAGTTCCGGATCATCATGGAGGAGGCGAGGGCGGCGTGCGGCGAGGCCGCGCTGCTGGCCCCCGGTGACCCCGTCCCGTACATCGTCGAGCTGTCGGTGGCACGCGGACTCGCCTACCCCCAGCCGGAGTTCGAGAAGCTCTGGCTGAAGATCCTCGACCGCGCGCCCACGCACATGGGGGCACACCTGGCCGCGCTGCACTACTGGTGCGAGAAGTGGCACGGCTCGCGGGAGCTGGCGTACGCCTTCGCGGAGGCGGCCGCGGCCCGCGCCCCGCAGGGCTCTCTGCTCGCCGCGATGCCCCTCTTCGCGGTCTTCGAGCACCTGCCCGAGGTGAACCTGGTCCGGGGTTTCTACGAGAGCGAGGTCGTCACCAAGGCGGTCCACGGCGCCCTCTTCGCCGTCCACGCGGCCCGCCCCGACGACCCGATGCTGGCGCACGTCCGCCACCTCCTGGTCTTCTTCCTGGTCCGCAGCGAGCGCTGGGCGGAAGCCATGAGCCAGCTCGTCCATGTCGACGGCCATGCGGGCGCCCTCCCCTGGACCCTCACCCCCGATCCGGCCGCGGACTACGCGATATACCGGGCCCTGGCGGTGGCGGGCTACGAGGCCAACGGAGGCAACCCGGCGACGCTGCCGCACTGAGTGGCAGCGCTGAGCGCTCCGCAGGGAGCACGGTGATGAACCCGACGGGCCGGTGGGGGCTGGTCGCGCCCACGCGGCGGAGCCGCAGATCGATACAGCCCCGCGCCCCTTACAGGGCGCGGTATGGCACCGGACTTCACCAAGGACGCCTGGTTTCCGGCCCGGCCCCCGGGCCGGAAACGACGGAATACGGGCGGCATCGTGGACGTTGTCCGTGCTGCCGCCCGCACAAACCGAGCCTCACATGCCGAGCCGCACGCACCGAGCCGCACGCACCGAGCCGCACGCACCGAGAAGTCGACAGGGAGACCCCATGCTCTTCGGCCGCACACCTGTCCTGCCCACCCCCGAGCAGGCTCTGCAGGGTCGCCCGGAGGCGGCCTTCGCGGTGCCCGAGCGGCACACGGTGCTCGGTAATCCGCTTCTCGGCCCCTACCCGGAGGGGCTGGAGGTCGCCGACTTCGCGCTGGGGTGCTTCTGGGGTGCCGAGCGCAAGTTCTGGCAGCTTCCGACGGGCGTCCACACGACCCTGGTCGGCTACCAGGGCGGCTACACGGAGAACCCGACGTACGAGGAGGTCTGCTCGGGTCTGACCGGCCACACCGAGGCGGTCCGTGTGGTCTACGACCCGGCGAAGGTCTCCTACGAGCGCCTCCTCCAGCTCTTCTGGGAGTCCCACGACCCCACCCAGGGCTTCCGCCAGGGCAACGACGTCGGAACCCAGTACCGCTCCGCGATCTACACCCACACCCCGGCCCAGGCCAAGGCCGCGGAAGCCTCCCGCGACACCTACCAGAAGGTCCTCACCGCCTCCGGCCACGGCACCATCACCACCGAGATCCTCCCGGCGGAGGGCCGTACGTTCTTCCCCGCCGAGGGGTACCACCAGCAGTACCTCGACAAGAACCCGGCGGGGTACTGCGGCCTGGGCGGAACGGGCGTGTCCTGCCCGATCGGGGTCGCAAAGGCCGACGGGTGAATGCTGGGGCGACCCCGGCGCTGTTGGCGGGGCTGTGGCGAGAACGGCGGCCTTCAGGGCCGCCCCTCGCTCACACGTTCCGCGGCGCGTATGCGGACCGCTGGGTGCGCTTCCACAGTCTCCCCGAGTCGAAGCGCTACCCGGGTTCCGAGGACGAGTACGCGATCGTGTTGCACCGGTACAACACGATCCTGGACAAGCTGTTCGGGGGCGGGGACGTGTTCGTCGTGACCATGGACTGGTCGGACACACCGACCGGGCCCGCCGCCTGTCCGGAACCACGACAAACGCTGCACCCCGACAGCATCCACTGGTGGACCGAGCGGGACCAGGACGATCCTGATCCCGCGTTCCACAACCACACACGCCTCTACGCCGACCGGCGCCCATGGAGGCGCGGCTGCGTCGATGAACTGCTGCGCGCCGTCGCGGACGACACACTCGCCGAGGTCTTCCTCACCGACACGGAACTTCGCCGCATCCACCATCCCTACGACGGCGGCGCAGACGTCATCCTCGCCACTCCCACGGAGCGAGATCGCCTTCTCAGCGAGCACACCGGCTGGCTCTCCAGCCACCCAGCCGGCCTCTGACCGAGCAGCAGGAGCTGCTGACCGGCCACGATCCGGTTAGTTGAGCCACGACCGTCCTCTCGTGCGGGAGCAGTGCTGCAAGCTCCTGGACACCCTGCTCGTGGCGGACGCGCTGGACGATCTGGTCGCCATGCTCGACGACCCGGATGCCGGGCGGGGTGCGTGTGGCAGCGCTGCACGCCGAGTGACGAGCTGCCGCTGCTCGCCGACCGGCCCCTGGTCTGCGGAGAACCGGCCGCGTATGTAGTCGGCCGGTCGGTGGGTCGCGCCCGGCGATCGGCGCCCGGAGAATGACGGGGTCGGAGGCGTCGTACGAGAAACGAGGGGCCGTCATGCTGTTCGGACGAGGCCGGGAGTCGCGTATGCCCACGCCGGAGGAGGCGCCGCCGGGGCGGGCGGGGCTCGCGTACGAGGTGCCGGAGCGGCATCGGGTGCTCGGGACGGCGTTGCTGGGGCCGTATCCCGAGGGGTTCGGGGTCGGGGACTTCGCGCTGGGGTGCTTCTGGGGTGGTGAGCGGAGGTTCTGGCAGCTTCCGGCGGGCATCCACACGACCTTGACAGGGTTTCAGGGCGGCTACACGCCCCACCCGATCGACGACGAGGTGCGTACGGGGCTGACCGGACACGCCGAGACCGTGCGGGTGGTGTTCGATCCCGCGAAGGTGTCGTACGAGCGGCTGCTCCAGGTCTTCTGGGAGGGGCACGACCCCACGCAGGGCTTCCGGCAGGGCAACGACGTGGGCACCCATGTGCGTTCGATCCTCTTCACCCACTCCCCCGCCCAGCAGAAGGCGGCGGAGGAGACCCGCGACCGGTACCAACAGGCCCTGTCCGCCGCCGGACACGGGGCGATCACGACCGAGATCCTGTCGGCCGACCAGCACCCGTTCTATCCGGCGCGGGAGCACCACCAGCAGTACCTGGACCGGAATCCGGCGGGGTACTGCGGGCTCGGCGGGACGGGCGTGGCCCTCCCCGGGGCAGGTTGAGCCGACTGGTACGTCAGCCGCCGCTTCCGTACGGACGCGTGAGGATCTCCAGGTTGTGGCCGTTCGGGTCGTCGAAGTAGGCGCCCCGGCCGCCGTCGTTCGTGTTGATCTCCATGGCCCGGCGGTGGTACGGGTCCGCCCAGTAGGTGAGGCCGGCGCTCCTGATGCGGGCGAAGATCTTGTCGAAGTCGTCCTCGGGGACGAGGAAGGCGTAGTGCTGGGGCGCGATGGATTCTGAGGTGTCCATGTAGTCGAGGGTCACGCCGTTGGGGATCTCCACCGGGATGAACGGGCCGTAGGGCGGGCCCACTTCGAGGCCCAGGATGTCGGCGAGGAACTGGGCCGAGGCCTTCTTGTCATGGGCGGCGACGATCGTGTGGTTCAGCTCGACGGACATCGGAGAACCTCCTCGAACGGCAGCGGGTACGCGCGATTCCGTACGGCATCGGGTATGGGATCCCATACGGCATTACGGACACTTCCCACGCTAGGCAGCCGGGGGGGGGCGCCGCGCGCGGC
>NZ_JBSFUU010000133.1:0-17122 GCF_053591955.1 Streptomyces sp. NPDC002845
GGGACGTCACCGCCGAACTGGCCTTCCTCAGCCGTGCGTTGAAGGCACCGGCTCTGCTGGACGCCGCCGACCGGCTCGCTGAACGCGCCACCGCCTCGCGGAGTTCCTCACTGATCCGGACCCGGCGATGCGGCTCGGCATCGTGTCCGGGCGTCGGCGGCACGGGAAGTCGTACCTTCTGCAGGCTCTGTCCGAGCAGGTCGGCGGCCTGTACGTGACCGCGGTCCGGGAAGGGGTGCGTTTCTTCTGGAGGGACGAGAAGTACCTGGTCAGTACCTTGCATCTGCGGCAAGCGCGGCACAGGAGGTCGCGCCGAGCGCCCGGCACCGACCACGTCCGTGCTGGTCGGCAGCGAGGTCCCTCAAGAAGAAACGCACCCTCCGGGAAGAGGGGCGGCTGCCGGCGATCCAGCGGTTCAGTGACGCGGTCGCCACCTACGCCGGTCTGAGGCCCGGGAGTCTGCGCCTGACCGACTGGCGCGACGTCTTGTCCAACGCCCTCGATGTGGCCGCCCGTTCGCCGCACCCGCTGCTGGTGATCGACGAGTTGCCGTATCTGCTCCAGCACTCGCCCGAGATCCCCGGCCTGCTTCAGCAGCTCTACGACGAGCGCCAGCGCGGCGCGCGGCCCGGGGCTGGGCCGGGCCCGCGGTTGATCCTGTGCGGCTCCGCGGTGAGTGTCATGCGCGAACTGCTGTCAGGGACGAAGCCGCTGCGGGGCCGTGCCGTGGTCGATCTACGGCTCGGGGCCTTCGACTACCGGGACAGTCGGGCCTTCTGGCAGATCGCCGACCCGCTGACCGCGCTGAAGGCGCACGCGGTCCTCGGCGGGGCCCCCGGCTACCGGCCGGTAGCCGCCCGCCCGCACCCGGACGACGGCTTCGACACCTGGCTGACCCGGACGCTCCTCGACCCGGGCCGGGCGGTGTACTCGCGTACCGAGACCGAATACCTGCTGCGCGAGGACCCGCGCATCACCCAGCACACGCTGTACTACGACATCCTCACCGCGATCGCCCAGGGCGCCACCACCCCCAGTAAGATCGGTGCCGCCCTGGAACGCCCGCGCAACGCCGTCGCCCACCCCCTCGGAGTGCTGGAAACCACCGGATACATCCAGCGGGAACAGGACATCCTCCGCTCCCGGCACCCGGTCATCACCCTCGCCGACCCCGTCATCCGCTTCAACCAGCTCATCACCCTCCCGCAGGCTACCGCCGTGGAGCAGGGCTTCGCCGAACAGGTGTGGCAGCAGGCCGCCCCGACCTTCAACTCCAGGATCCTCGGCCCGCACTTCGAGGACCTGGCCCGCGACTTCACCCGCCGCTACGCCCCCACCCTGCTGCCCGGTGGACTGACCGGCCCGGTCGGCACCACCGAGGTCGCCGCCCCGGCCGCCCGGACGAAGCACGAGGTCGACGTCATCGCCCTGGCCGCCGGCGAGCACCCGCAGGCCCCCCGCGCGAGGATCGCGCTCCTGGGCGAGGCCAAGGCGACCGCCGCCCGCCGGGGGACCGGTGACCTGGAACGCCTGGAGCGCATCCGTGCCCTGCTCACTGATCAGGGGTACGACACCGCAGCCACCACCCTGGCGCTGTACTCCCTGCACGGCTTCTACGCCGACCTGGCCGACCGCCGTGACGACATCTTTCTGGTCGATCTGCCCACCCTCTACGGAACGTGACACGACTGTGCGTGCACGAGTTGCTACGGGCCGCGGGCCGGTGAGGGAGCCGTCAGGGGAAATGTCCAGCCAGTGGCGGGCGACCGGAGACCATTGTTCGTGTCCGAGGTCTTCCAGGCGTCGAGGCCCACGCGTCCTGGCTCATCGCAGCGGTCCAATGCCGACCAGCGTTGAAGACGTATGCCTGGACGACGAAGCCACTCGCCCGGCCGTGTACACCGCTGACTACAACTGGCACGCGCCCGTCATCAAAGGAGCTGTCCTGGTCCTCGTGTCACCGTCACTCCGGGTGTTCTTTTTCCTGCTGGGGAAGCGGCATCGGCGATGAGGCGTCCCGTGGAGGTCTGGCCGATAGCGTGGCACCGTCACGGGTGGTGAACTCGACTGTTTCTGCGGTGAGTTCACAGAGTGCATCGTCGGATGTACCTGGGAGTGCGGACTTCAGTTCCGGGACGGACTCTGCCAGATCCCATGAGGAGGAGCTGAGCCGGAAGCCGCCGAGCCCGTAGTCGCCGGCGAGGCGGGACGCGAACGCTGGGCTTGGGGTCGATGAAGGCGTCGGGGTCGACCTTCTGATGCCCGCGCGGCCAGCCAGCTGCCGAACGACAACTGAGCCACCGAGTTTTGTAGCGGCAGTCGAGCTCAACAAGGTCACGGCTGTAGAAGCAGAGCGGTCTCGTCCCCTCGTCCGCTGCCTTGCGCGTATTCCGATATGTGCGGCGACCGTTCCTTGTGGGGCAAACGACCGGCACACTCAGCGACCGTGCCGGGCTACGGTGCCCGTCGTACGGGGCTGGCACCGGCCGTGGCGGGTGCGCATGACCTCACTTTCACTTTTCCGCTCATGACCCGGGCCAGGGTGCGTGCCGCGTACCGGGCCCCTGCGCACTGATGCTGTGCCATGTCCGGCCGTATCCCCTCGCGGGGCGCTGACATCATCGATGAAAGGTCCGCTATGTCTGCTACCTCTCGCCCTCGTGCGCTGACGGCATTGCCCGCAGCCCTCGCTGTGGTCGCCGCAACGTCCGCGCTCATCGTCGCGTCCCCTCCCTCCGCGGAGGCCGCGAGCTGTTCCAGCACCTACCTGAGCTACGGCAGTCGTGGCACCTGCGTGAAGCTGCTCCAGAAGAATCTGGGTGGGCTCAGCGTTGACGGCGTGTATGGCTCGGCGACGCGGAGCCGCGTCCGGTCGTTCCAGGATGACGCCGGCATCAGCGTCGACGGCAAGGCTGGACCCCAGACCTGGCGGAAGCTGAAGACCTACGGCAAGGCGCTTGGATGGAAGTCCGGGGTCACCTTGTACATGTGCAAGGCGAATTCGACGAAATTCCGCTACTCCGTGTGGAACAACTCGGGCAAAAGCGCCAATTGGGCACTCTACGTGGAGGGCGGCCACCTCTCCGGAGATGCCATCTCGGATGACCGAATCGCCGCCCAGGGCCGGATTCACGCCGGGGCGTACGACAGTACGAAGCTCACGGTCTGGATCGGGAACTACGGCAACGACAAGACCACCACCAAGGTGCGCGACTTCTCGCGCAACACCCTGCCCGCCTGCGCCTGAGGGTTGCCCCGTAAATGATCTTCGGCGTGCTGGGTGACGCAGAAACCAGCAGGTCACCCGGCAAGGGCGAGGTTGTACAGGCGGGCGATGCCGAGCATGGCGTGGTGGACGCCGTCGCCTTTCGGACGGCAGTCGCGCAGGATCTTCCATCCCTTCATGCGGGCGAAGACGTGCTCGACGCGGGCGCGGACCTTGCGGTGGGAGGAGTTGTGTTCCTCTTTCCAGGCTGGGAGTTCGGCCTGGCCGCGCTCGCGTCGGTGCGGGATGATCAGGCCGGTGCCCCGGTAGCCGCCGTCGGCGATCACGGTGGTGTGGCCGACGGCGTCTTTGGTGCCGGACAGCCCCTACGCCTTGCAGTCGTTGCGGTCGTCGGCGACCGGCCGGCCGACGGCGACGACAAGCCGGGTGTCGGCGTCGATGACGACCTCATGGTTGGTGGAGTACCGGTAATTCTTCGACTGCTCGGCGATGGTGTGGTCGCGGGTAGGGACCAGGGCGCTGTCCACGATCAGCACGGTGTCCTTGCGGAACCGCTTGCACTGCTGGAGCGCGAGCGACGGGCCGAGGTGCCGGTTGACAACGCGGGGCCGCCGGACGTGTCTGGAACAGGCCACTCAGTCGACGCCTCTCCGTCCCCTTCTCACCAGCCCGCGGCGCCATCCACCGACCGCCCTGCCGTCACGGGCGGTCGCATCGCTGCTCTCACAACCCCATGTGCTGCCACTGCCTGCCACCGCTAGCAGTCACCAGTCGAAGGAGATCCTGCGTGGTCACCATCCTGCCGCGAACCGCCTGGACGCCATACACGCGCGATTCCGGCACCATGTACATACTGGCGCGCAACTATGCAGTCAACAACGGAGTTTCGCTGGAGAAGGCGAAGGACGTCGTGGTCGACTCCCTGGCGACCACGCACAACCTCACAGGAGGGGACTGGACGCCGTGGAAAGGGGGCGTCTTCGTTCATCACGCCGGCCCGGGACGCGTCGGCCCCGTGGACTGCGAAGGATGCCGGTATGAGATCGCCGAGATCTGGGAGTCCCATCACTACAAGTACGGCAACATCGCCTACAACTTCATCGTGTGCCGACATGGAAGAATCTTCAAGGCGCAGGGCTACATACGGGGCGAAGGCAACGGAGGATACGGGACAGAAGCGCACGGCCCGCACCCCGACGATGCAACGCTGAAACCCCTGCACATCCGAGTTGACGGCTACGGCCAGGTGGGCCGGAACGAGGCGTTCTACTCAATCCTCGGCTTGCTGCGGGCCAACGACGAGCCCACGGCCGCGATGCGTTCCTCCATCAGGGATCTCGTCCGGCATCTGCGGACGGAGGTCGGTGACAACCTGCGGGCCGGCAACCTCCTGTACCCCCACCAGTACGACGCCGGCTACACCGTGTGCCCCGGAAACCTGACGCCCTACTGCAATGACGGCTCGCTGGACCCCGGCGTGGGCGTTGTTCCCGGCCCGGCCATCAACGTCATCTCCCGCGAGAACTGGGGCGCCCGGCCGCCGACCTCCACGGTGTACGTACCGCTCTCCAGCCGCACCGGCTTCTGCGTCCACTACTCGGCCGGCCCTCCCAGCCAGACGGTGCGCCAAATCCAGAACTACCACATGGACGGCCGGGGATGGCCCGACATCGGCTACAACTTCCTGGTCCACCAGCAGGGATGGATCTTCGAAGGTCGGGGCTGGACCAACGTGGGTGCCCACGCCCGGGGATACAACACCACCCACATCGGAGTCTGTTTCATCGGCAGCGACGGGGACGCCACCCAGGCCGCCAAGACCGCCATTCGCTCGCTGTTCTTCAAGGCACAGGAGCTGTGCGGCGGCGATCTCGGCGCTACCTACCACAGCGCGCTCGGCTCCACCTCCTGCCCCGGCAACGACCTGCGCACCTGGGTGCAGAGCGGTATGGGGGGAGAGTACGTTCCCATCGAGATCACGCCGCCCCCGAGCGCCGGTTCCGGCCGGAGCGACGTGCGGTCGGTGGTGGCGCAGCAGCGTGCCGTCAACGCGCTCGGACACCGGCCCCCGCTGGCCGTCGACGGCGTCTTCGGGCCCCTCACGCTCGCCGGCGTGCAGTGGCTCCAACGGACGGTCGGCGTCGAGGACGACGGCCTGTGGGGCCCGCTGACCGAGGCCGCCTTCGTCGCCTACATCGGCAGCGGCGGCAGCGGCGGCGGCCGTTCCGACGTGCGGACCATCCGCGCCCAGCAGGTCGCCGTCAACGGCATGGGGTACTCCCCCGCGCTGGTCACCGACGGCGTGTACGGTCCCCTGACGGAGGCTGGCGTGAAGTGGCTCCAGGGCCGGCTCGGCGTCACCGCCGACGGACTGTGGGGCCCGGAGACCGAGCGGGCGTACGTGGACCACGTCGGCGACGGCGGCTGGTCCGGTGGCGCCAACACCACCATCCGCACGGTGGCGCAGCAGCAGACCGCCGTCAACGGCCTGGGCTACAGCCCGGCCCTCGTCGTCGACGGCGTCTTCGGCCCCCTCACCTACGACGGGGTGCGCTGGCTCCAGGACCGGGTCGGCGCCCTCGTCGACGGCCTGTGGGGCCCGAACACCGAGTCCTGCTACAACGCCTACGCCAACGGGGAGGGCCTCGTGGTGGACGGCGTCTTCGGCGCGCGGACCATCGCGGCCCTCCAGCGGGCGATCGGGGCCGAGCCGGACGGAGTGTGGGGCTCGGAGTCCAAGCGCGCCCTGCAACGCCACCTCAACCGGGTGGCCGACGCCGGCCTTGTCGTGGACGGCGTCATCGGCGCTGCGTCCATCCGGGCCATGCAGGGCCACCTCAATGCGATGACCGGCGCCGGCCTCGTCGTGGACGGCGTCTGGGGAGCCGGCACCACCCGCGTCCTGCAGAGGGCTCTCAACCTGGAGAGGTTCTGACATGCGACAGCACGACGACAGCCGCCGCGGCGTCAACGACCCCGCGGCCGAGCCGGCCGGCCGGGGCGTTTCCCGCCGCTCGCTTCTCGCCGTGGGCACCGCCACCGCCGCCGCGCTGCTCGCCTCCGGTACCCCCGCGGCCCTTGCCGCGCCGCGCACGGGCGCGGCCACGAGGACGGGGACGGGCTCCGCCGTGCGCGCCCTGTCCACATTCACTGCCGTACCGGCGGGCATCAGCGACACGGTGACGGTACCGGCCGGCTTCCAGGCCGTACCTCTGGCCCGCTGGGGTGACGGACTGAGCCCCGCTTCCCCCCGCTGGCTGCCTGCCGGTGGCAGCGCGGCGGCCCAGGCCACCCAGGTCGGCAGCCACCACCACGGTGTGGAGTTCCTCCCCCGCGCCGCGGGGCAGAAGGGCCTGCTGGTCATCACCCACGAGTCGGCTGACGAGACGGTCGGCCAGGTGCCCGGCGAGGTGGCGATGGCCGCGCAGGGAGTGACGGTCGTGGCCGTGGCCGCCGAATCCGACGGTGTGTGGCGCACGGCAGGCTCCCGGTTCAACCGACGCCTGACCGCCGACACCCCGGTGACGCCGGCCGGCCCGGCCGCCGAACGCATCACCGGGGCGGGCGGGCCGGCCGTCCGGGGCGTGCTGGCGCCCAGCGCGACCGGCACCACGCCCTGGGGCACCGTCCTGCTGGCGGAGAAGAACGCCAACGCCTTCTTCGGCACGGACAGCCCCACCTGGCGGCGCGGCGAGAGCGAGCGACGCTACGGCCTGGCCGCCGGCGGCCTGGGCAGCCCCTGGCACGCCGCAGACGCCCGCTTTGACCTCGCCGCCTGCCGGGCGCTGCCCGAGGCGTTCGGCTGGATCGTGGAGCTCGACCCTGACGCCCTGGACGCCGGCCCGGTCAAGCGGACCGCCCTGGGGCGCTTCTGGCACGGCGCAGCCGCCGTCACCGAGACCTCCGACGGACGGGTTGTCGTCTACAGCACGGACGCCGAGGACGGCGAGTACCTCTACCGCTTCGTCAGCTCTGGGCCCTGGCGCACGCTGCGCACCCAGGGTCGCAGCCCGCTGGACCACGGCACTCTCGCCGTGGCGCGCCTGTCGGGCGACGGCTCCGGCCGCTGGCTCCCGCTGACCTTCGGTCAGGGCCCGCTGACCGAGGCCAACGGCTGGCGTGACCAGGCCGACGTGCTGGTCCGCGCCCGCCTCGCCGCCGACGCCGTCGGGGCCACCGGGCTGGCCCAGCCCGAGGGCGTCGCCGTGGACCCGCACGGCGGCGAGGTTTACCTCGCCCTGGCCGGCAGCAGCGGCCCCGCCGGGTGCACCGACTGCGCCGAGGACACCGGGTCCGCCGCGGAGCGGCACGCACAGCGCACTCGGTACGGGCGTGTGCTGCGGTGGCGCGAGGGCATGGGCGGACCGGACGGTGACGCCGAGGACGCGTTCCACTGGGAGGAGTTCCTGACCGGTGGCGCGGCGGAACTGACGGAGAACGGGCGGTTCGCCTGCCCGAAGGGCGTGGGTTTCACCGCCGACGGGCTGCTGTGGATCGCCACCGGCATACCCGCCCAGGACCTCGGCGGGCCCGACCCCGTCTGCCAGGCTGTCGGGAACAACGCCCTGCTGGCCGCCGACCCCCGCACCGGCACGGTGCGACGCTTCCTGACCGCGCCCCGCGGCGCCGAGGTGACCGGGGTGTCCGCGTCCGCCGACGGCCACACCCTGTTCGTCAACATCCAGCACCCCGGACAGGCGACCGCCGCCTGGGGCACCCCCTCCGCCAGCGATCCACGCGCCGTCAGCAACTGGCCGGACCACGAGCCCGAGGGCCGCCCCCGCTCGGCCACCGTCGCGGTCCACGTACCGGACGGCCCCGGTGCCGGGCCACACGAGGGTGCCGTCGGCGCCGGCTAGCCGGATGATGCCCGTCCGCCGGGCAGGACGAGGGCCGCAAGCAGCCCAACGTCCGGTCCGGCGGACGGACCGAAGCAGCACTCTCACGCAGTGACACAGCAGCAGGAACAGCAGTCGGAACGCTCAGACGGTCCGCCGGGAAATGGAGAGTCGTACCATGCCAAGAATCCGTCGCATCCTCGTCGCGGGTGCCACCGCTGTGCTGGCTTTCGGCGTCGTGACCAGCCCCAGTCCCGCCGCCGCCGATGTGAGCATCGGGTACATCGACGCGGACCCCGGAGCCCAGAACGACTTCCAGGACGAGGCCACCCTGTGGACGGGAAGCCAGTACTGGAACAGCAACGCCGTCGGTGTGCTGCAGAACATCCTGGACGCGGAAGATCTTCTCGACAAGACTGACATCGACTGTGCCTACGGGGGTGTAACCGTGAGCGCCGTCAAGACCCTGCAGCGCCGACTGGGCTTCACCGGGGCTGACGTCGACGGCGTCGTCGGGCGGATGACCTGGGGCAGGATAGACAACCGCCTCGTCGTTGGCGCCGCCTACAGCAACAGCCATGAGTGGATCCACTACCGGACCACGATTGGTTCGACACGAACCAAGATGTTCCTGCGAGCAAGGACCAGCCACGGCACCTACCTGTTCCGCTACTGGGGCATCGACACCAAGGCCGACTGGAAGCAGGCTCTCTACCGCCCACTCGGAGGATCGGCGTGCCGCTGACGATCGGGGTGCGCCGGCCACCGCCGCCTGCCCGCCACGTCCGCGCGGGAGGGTGAGCCCTTCAGCGGCAGTGAGCGACGGCTGCCGCCGGCGTCCCGGGCGTCTTGTCGAAGTGTATGGCTATGCCGTGCCAGTCCTTCAGTCGGTTGATCAGTCGCTCGACGGCGTTGCGATCATCTGACCGACCCGGCCGCCGCCGTCGAACTCGCGCTCAAGCGCCTGGCCAAGCGCTACCAGCACCTGAGCGAGGAGATCGCAGACGCGGACGCCGAGCTGCGCGACCAGCTCCTTCGACTCCGACTGGAACCACTCGATGAGTACGTTCTCCTCGCGCGCGGAGAGCTGGGGGCGGTCGGCGCGGGCGTTTGTTCCCAGCGCGCCGGCCAGCGCGGGCGGCATGCAGGGCCGCTCATCGGCTGCTGCCGGCGTCGCCTCGACCAGGTGCTGTCTTCTCGTCGTCCTGCATCGTATGGACGACCACCTGCCGCCCGGCGTCGACGAGTCTTCGAAGGCTGCCGAAGGCGGTGCCGCCCTCGCCCAGTTGCAGATCCAGGATGACGACGTCGGCCGTACTGCCGGGTGCGGTCCAGGCTTCCCGTACAGAGCCGCCGGCCGCGACCACGGTGATGGGTCGCCGCGATGCGGCGTATCACGCCTCGATGCCCGAGAGGGTGGCGGGATGGTCGTCAACCACGACGACGCTGACTGGTGCGTTGCTCTTCATGTCGGGTCAACTCCCGGAGGCCGCCGGTCGTCTCCAACCAGCCTCCGCCCACACACTTCCGCCGCGCGTCGTTCCGGCCACGGTCACCTTCGCGTTCGTGGCACGGCCGTGCGCTTGAGCGGTTTCTGGCGTGCCACGGCCGTCGGCACCGTCCTCGCCGACCACGCTCACACGGACCGTGCGGGGGTCCACACGTCAGTCATCCGCGCGGTCCGGCGGGCCCAGATCCGGGCCCTGGCCCAAGACATCCCTGGCAGCCGGCACGCGCACACCACCGTCGACGCGGACCGCGAGCAGCTGATCCGACAACTGGTCGAGCAGGTCTGTATCGAGGGTTGGCCGAGATACGGCCGGAAGGGATAGTGGGGCCGTGAGGGCTGTTCGTCAGGGGATCCCCCACCGCACACTCGTGATCTGGACCTGGCGAAGAGCGCGACCTGCGTGGCTCGCGTCTCATTTAGGGCGTCCGGTGATCTGTACGGTGAGCGGGGGCTATTCGTCCACTCCAGGTCATGACGGCAACCTTGATCGGTTACGCGAGGTGCAGCCTCGACGAACAGGACCTCACCGCCCAGCGCGAGATCCTGCTCGGTCTCGGTGTGGCCGAGGACCGCATCTACGTCGGCCATGGACTCACCGGCACCAACCGCGACCGGCCCGGCCTCGATCAGGCCCCGGCGGCGGTCCGGGCCGGTGACATCCTCGTCGTACCGAAGTTCGACCGGCTCGCCCGCTCGGTGCCTGACGCCCGTAACATCGGCGATTCCCTCACCGTCCGCAACGTGAAGCTCTCCCTCGGCGGCACGATCTACGACCCGACTGACCCGATGGGCAAGATGTTCTTCAACATCCTGGCCGCCTTCGCTGAGTTCGAGGTCGATCTGTTGCGGATGAGGACTCGCGAGGGCATGACCGTCGCCCGTTCCAAGGGCAGGCTCCGCGGCAAGCAGCCCAAACTCTCCGCCCGTCAGCAGGCCCACCTCGTCGAGCAGCGTGCCATCGGCGAGCACACCATCGTTGACCTCGCCGAACTATTCTCCGTCTCTCGCGCGACGGTGTACCGGGTCCTGGAGCGCGCGGGAAGTCAGGAGCCCTCACAGACCCGGCCGTAGTGCGCAGTTATTTGACCGACCGTTCTAGATACGGCTATGGTCTTCGACGTGGCCAGGACCAAGGAATTCGATCCGGACGCCGCGCTGCAGTCGGCCCTTGAGCTGTTCTGGCGGCGCGGCTACGAAGCGACGTCACTGGCGGACCTCGTCGAGCACCTCGGCATCGGCCGTGCCAGCATCTACGCGACCTTTGGTAGCAAGCGCGAGCTGTATCTGAAGGCCATGGACCGTTACGCCGAGACGCGCGACCCGGCTCTCCTCGCCGAGTTGTCCCAGCCGGGCCCCGCACTGCCTGCGGTGCGGGCGGTGGTGCGCCGCTTCGCGGCAGAGGCCGCCTCCCCGGAAGGCCGACTGAGCGGCTGTTTCGTCACCAATACCGCGGCCGAGCTGGCCCCGCACGACCCTGCGGCGGCCCGCCGGGTCGAGATCAGCTGGGAGCACGTCGAGACCCTGCTGCACTCCGCGCTCGTACGGGCCCAGGCTCAGGGCGAGCTGCCCGAGGGCCGTGATCCGCGTGCGCTGGCCCGCATGCTGCTCGTCCTGCTGCAGGGGGTACGGATCGTCGGCAAGGCGTCGAACGATCCCGCCCGGGTGCGGGACGCGGCTGAACAGGCCCTGGCCCTGCTGGGCTGACTCACAGTCAGTGGAACCACCGATCCCTCTTCCGCATGCCCGAATAATGAACCGATCAGTCAAATATCAGGAGGAAGGCATGACCGCCACGGGCGCCGCCCGCGTCGCCACTGTGCAGCAGCGATGCGCCTTCGTCCTCCTCGGTAGCGTCCAGACCGCGCTGATCTTCACGCTCGCTGCGCTCGCCGTACCGCTGCCCCTCATCGGGCGCGAATTCGACCTGGAGCGCGCAGACTTGATCCTGCTCAGCGCCGCCTACGGACTGACCTTCGCCGGGCTGCTGCTCTTTGGCGGACGCCTCGCGGACCGCTATGGCGGGCGGCGTGCCCTCACCGCAGGCCTGGTCTTCTTCGCCGCCGCCTCGGCCGCCGCCCCGCTCGCCCCCGGCATTGGAACGCTGCTCGCAGCGCGCTTCGCGCAGGGCGCGGGGGCGGCTCTGATCGCGCCCGCCGCCATGGCCGTGCTGCGCGCCGTCTTCCCCTCCCCACCCGCGTACGGCAGAGCGATGGCCACCTGGGGCGGGCTCTCGGTACTCGGTGCGACCGCGGGTAATCTGCTCTCCGGCGTCATCTCAGCGCTGCTGTCCTGGCGTTGGACCTTCGTCGTGCCGCTCGTGGTGGCCCTCGCAGCCCTCGCCCTCACGCCCCGGCTGCTGCCGGACACCACGCCGCGCCGGGGCAGGACTCTCGACCTGCCGGGTGCTCTGCTCGCCACCGCCGGGATCACCCTCGCCAGTTACGGACTCGTCGTCACCGATACCCGTCCCTGGTCGTCGGTCGGCGTGCTCGTGCCGCTGCTCTGCGGGGCCGCGCTGCTGGCCGCGTTCTGGTACGCCGAGCGCCGCGCCCGCGACCCGCTGCTGCCGCCCCGCTTCCTGCTCGACCGGCGGCGGGTCCTCGCTCTCGCGGCCATCGCACTGAGCGCTTGCGGAACCGCGATGACTTTCGTGGTCCTCTCGCTCCACCTCCAGCAGGCGCGCGACTGGTCACAGCTGCAGACCTCGGCGGCGTTCGTACCGTTCGCTGTTGCGCTGATCGCCTCGGGCCGGGCGGCAGGACCGCTCATCGGCCGGTACGGGGCCCGAACCGTCACAGTCGCCGGGCTCGGCGCCGGCGCGGCCGGGCTCGCCCTCCTCGCGCTCACCGGGATCGACGCACACACCGCATACGGGTATGGACTGCTGCCGGGCCTCGTGCTGTTGCCGGCCGGTACGGCGGCCTCCTTCGCGGGAGCCGCCGTGCTCGCCGTCGAAGGCGTGCCGCAGCAGCAGACCGGGCTCGCGGGCGGCCTGCTGAACACCGCGATGGAATTCGGCCCGACCGTCCTGTTCGCGATCCTGCTCACACTCGGCAGCGATGCCTCGTCCCTGGCCGCAACAGGGGCCGCTCTCGCCGCCGTCGCCCTCCTGAGCCACCGCACCAAGTAATCCATCACTCAAGGGAGCCACCGAAATGAACCACTACACCGGCAAGACCGTCCTCGTCACCGGCGCAGGCTCCGGCCTCGGCCGCGCAATCGCGCTCGCCTTCGCAGCCGAGGGCGCATCCGTGGTCGCCGCCGGGCGTACCGCGGCCGCACTGAACGAGACGGTCGGCCTCATCGAGGCCGCGGGCGGCACGGCCGCCGCCGTCACCGCCGATGTCACCGACTCCGGCCGGCTCCAGAACCTGGTACGCGAGACCGTTACCCGCTTTGGTGGACTGGACATCGCGGTCAACAACGCCGGAATACTCCGCGGGACCGTAGCCGTCGGTGAGGTGAGCGAGGAGGACTGGGACGCGGTGCTGCGAACCAATGTCACCGGCGTCTGGCTGGCCATGAAGCACGAGATCGCGCACATGAAGGGAAACGGTGGCGGCGCCATCGTCAATATCTCCTCCAACCTGGGCGCACACCTGCGGATCCCGAACGTTGCCGCGTACATCACCTCAAAGGCAGCGGTCTCCGCGCTGACCCGCGCCGCCGCTCTCGACCACATCCACCAGGGCATCCGCATCAACGCCGTCAGCCCCGGCGCCTCCGCAGCTCCCATGTCGCTGCGGCCCGGCGAGACCGAGGCCGACCGTGCCGAGCGAGTGAAGACGGAAAACCCGCTCGGCCGGGTCGCGGAAGCCGAAGAAGTGGCGGCGGCGGTGCTCTATCTCGCCTCGCCCGCGGCCGGCGCGGTGGTCGGCGCCGACCTGGTCATCGACAGTGGATCCTCGGCCTGACGGTTCGTAGACTTCGGCGACGCCCTTCCCCAGCAAGGAACTCCGCCACGACGGGCTGGAACGCGAGCCACATACCGACCGGAGCGGCCGCACTGCGGTGCCGTCGACGCCAACAGCGGCATCGACTCCGCGGAGCACGGAACTGGCCCGTCGTGGCCCTCGGATGGGCCTCGCCTGCTGCAGCCGGTTCAGCCCACTCCTGCGATCCAGGCCGCCCACGTCCAGCAGCCCCTGAAGGCGGTCCCGGTCCTGAAGCGTCATGCGGGAGCGGACGGAGGCGAAGATGTCCTCGTTGACCTGCCGGCGGATGCGGGCGGCCATCTCGTCCATGGTGCGGAGCGCCGGCAGCTCGCAGGTCGCCCGGACCAGTTCCTCCAGCGCGACGTTGATCAGGTCCAGCGGGTTGTTCTCACCAACGCCGCCCGCCGGATCGCCTCCTCCGCGATCTGCCGGGCCCGCTCCTGGCCGTAGGACATGCCCTGCCGCTCGCACACCAGCTTGCGGTGCAGCTTGGCGATGGCAGGCGTACCGTCTTTCCCGATACGGACCTCACGGCCTGCCTGTCCAGGACGCCGACGCCGGTGCGGGGCGATCTGCGAGGTCAGGCGCCGGTCAGCGCCGCCGGTGCCCTGTCGGCCTCCCTCAGGGAGGCCGACAGGGCGCGGGCCTCGTGTTCGGTCATCCGGGAGGTGTTGTACGGCACGGAGTTGACCCAACGCTGAGTCAGCCGGGCGATCCGCTCGCCGTATCGCTCCGCGGTGATCCGGTCGCCGTGCGATCCGGCGTGCTCCGGCCCATGGTCGGCGTGGCTCTGGCTCATCAGACCCAGCCACGAGCCCAGCCGGTTCACATCGTCGCGGGCGCCCCCGCTCCAGTTGTTGCCCGGCATGTCGCCCACGCCGATCCACTGCATGCCCATCTGTGCGGCGAAGACCGCCAGCTGCTCCAGAACCACCAGCTTGTCGCCGCTCTGCGAGGCGGACATGGTGAATCCTCCGGCCAGCTTGTCCTTCCACGCCTGCGTCGTGAACGGCGTGAACGCCGCCTCCATGAACGCCTTGAACACCGCCGACACGCTGCCCATCAGCGTCGGGCAGCCGAGGACGATCGCATCGGAGCGTCCGAGCAGCGCGAGCACCTCCGCATCGTGCCAACGGCCCGCGGTGACGTCCTCGGCCCGGATCTCGACGAGATGCACCCGGGCGCCCGGCACCAGCCGCGCCCCGTCGGCGAGGTGCTCGGCCAGGACCCGGGTGTGCCCGTGCACCGAGTGGTAGACCACCGTCACCGTGACCACCGGCGCATCGTGCTCACGGTCAACGTCATTGGCTGTCATGTGCTCTTCACTACTTCCGGTCGTGGGGAAAACCTTGCTTGCCCAGCCATCACAACCCGCGTACGGCACGGCATCAACGCCGAACTTCGGCACACAGCGATCGCTCACACCGATCGATCGCGCTAGCCTGGCCCCGTGGACAGGATGGAACTGGAAGCATTCGTCGCGGTCGCGGAGGAGCTCCACTTCGGCCGCGCAGCCGCGCGCCTGCACCGGGGGCAGCCCACCGTCAGCGATGCCGTCAGGCGGCTGGAGAGCACCCTGGGCGGGCGGCTGTTCCACCGCACCAGCCGCCGGGTGTCGCTGACCGGTCTCGGCGAAGCGCTGCTGCCCGACGCCCGTGCCGCCCTGGCCCAGCTGCGCCGCTTCCAGCAGCGTGGACGCTCCCTGGCCGCCGGCGACCGGAGCCGCACCACTCTCGTCGTTGCCCACGCCGAATACACCGGCCACCGGCTGCTGTTGCGCTGCCTGCCGCAACTGCGCGACCGTTTCCCCGACGTGACGATCGTGCCGGAGGCCATGCCGACCACAGCCCAGCTCACCGCCCTGCGGGCGGAGACGATCGGGCTGGGCATCGGCTGGGCGACCGGCGACGTCACCGGCGTACGCGCGAGGGTGCTGTCCACCGAGAGGTTCATGGCGCTCGTACCCGCGGCCCACCCCCTCGCCGGGCACTCCGAGTTGAGCGCATCCGAACTGTCCACCACCGGCCTGCTCACCTGGCCCCACCAGATCAACAGCGGTCTCTGCGACCGCCTCCTGTCCGCCTTCCACATAGGCGGAGCCGATCTGCGCATCATCAGAACCGCCGACAGCGTGCACGCCATCGCCGCTCATGTCGCCGCGGGAACGGGCATCGGCATCACCGTCGAATCCGCACTCGACCACCAGCCACCCGGCCTGCGCATCATCCCCCTCACCGGCCCTTCGACCACCGCCGACCAGGTCGTCCTCACCCCCACCGAGCCGTCGGACGCCGCCTCGGCACTGCGCGACCTGCTGCTGCACGCCTCGGCAGAGTCGCCCTCCACCGATCCCAATGCGGTGGGCGCAGCACCGAACCACCATCACGAATAGGGCCTGTCGAGGCTTTGGTGGCCGAGCATCCGCTGTCGCCGTTGCCGCTTCCCCAGCATGAAGAAGAACACCGCGAGTGGCGGTGGCACGAGGGCGAGGACAGCTCCTTTGACGACCGGCGCGTGCCAGTTGTAGTCGGCGGTGTAGGCGGCCGGGCGGGTGGCTTCGTCGTCCAGGCGTACGTCTTCGATGCTGGTCGGCATTGGGTCGCTGCGCCGGACTGTCGCGGCGTCGTTCAGTTTCACGTCCCTGGCGGTGACTGTGCCGTTGGTGCTGGTGAACGTCCCCACCCACGTGCAGGAGGATTTGCCGCAGTTTCTGTCGGTGGGGGTGAAGGTACCTACCGGGCCGTCGGACAGAGCTCGCCGCCCGCCAAGGCCATCGGTAACGAGGCTCAAGCCGGCCATGCAGACCGCGCTCAGGACAACCAAGATCCCTGTCCGGAAGAGTATCTTCTTGCCGGTGCTCAGCGGCTTCTGAGAGGTCATGACTCGGGAGATCCTAAGGTAGTGATCACCGATAGTGCGCATGGTTCCGAATCGTTGCGATCAACCGGCTTCGCAGCCACGCTGGTTGGCGACAGGTCGCGGATTCGCTGCGCGAAGTTCGCGTGTGAATCCATCGCGTCATAACGGCGACAACCGGACTGCACGGCATAGATCGCATTGGTTCGGCGAATGCTCCCCTCAGTGTTGGACGCCTGTGGCCAGAAGGTGGTTACAGAGAGGGGGCCGTCCTGTTACGCCCCGTGTGCTGCATTCCGTCCCTCTTGTTTGTGGATATGAGGCAAAGATCAAGACTGCCTGATCAGTTGAATTGGTTCTGCGTATAAGCGGTTTGAGTTGGGCTATGGCACGATCGACACCTTCTGCTCCCTTTCCGCACGCCACCCAGGCCCTTCTGGTGGAGCGGTACCCACCGGCCGGGAGCGGATCTTCCTCAGGTGGTCGTGTCGCAGGTCGCCGAGGGGTCAACGTGGCCGCATACCGCAACACGGCGTCTCATCAAAACCCGCGAAAAAGGGATCAACATGCCCCGAAAGAGGTGCGATCGCCCTTGATGCGACGACCACACCTCCCGTTACGCTGAGGTTCCCCGCGGCTTGTCACCGACATCCCGGCGGTTCGCTGAGGTTGAACTCGCTATGGCGGGTGGGGATCTGACGTTTCATGATTGTTGCGGTATGCCGGAGGTATGCGGTATGCGCAGGGCGGTGGGCTG
>NZ_JBSFUU010000134.1:0-16614 GCF_053591955.1 Streptomyces sp. NPDC002845
AAGACCCCAAGCCGTTCATCTGGACCAAGACAGCCGAAGAGATCCTCGACTCCCTCGCCCGCTTCTGCCGACGGATCTCTGGCGCAGGACACTAGTGCTGCGTTCCTCAAAGCCGGTAGACGAACTTCCGGCGGAGTCGGCGGTGGGGTGATGGAGGTCGTCCCCAGATCCACGGCTGGGCGCGGGCGTTGAGCTGGGCGGTGGCCAGGCGGGTGGCCTGGTCGATCTCGTCGGGACCGGCGAAGCTCTGCCCGGCCAGGGCGGCCTTGCGGAAGATCCGCCACCAGCCCTCGGCCATGTTCAGCCAGCACGCGCCGACGGGGATGAAGACCTGATGGATCCTCGGATGCTTCCTCAGCCACCGGCGGATGGGGCCGCTGGTATGGCTGGAGAGGTTGTCGGCGACGACGTAGACCTGCCCCCGCGGGTTGGCCCGGGCGATCTCCCGCAGCAGCTTCAGCCAGCCGGCGGTGTTGCGCGACGGCGCGCAGAGGGTCACCTCCTGGCCGTCGCGGATGCGCAACCCCCCGTAGACCCAGGTCTTCTGGCTGCCGCGGGCGTACTCCAGCGGCGCCTTGATCCGGTGCCCGTCCGGGGACCAGCCCGGCGCGGGAGCGAAGGTACGGGGGATCACCGGGCCGGGCTCGTCGGCGCAGATCACCGTGGAGCGCGGCGGCGGGTGGGTGTAGAGGCCGACGCCTGCCGCCCTTTTGGGGCGAAGTCCGGGTCGGTGCTGGTGGCCCAGGAGCGCGGGTGCCGCCAGCGCACCCCCTCGGCCAGCAGGATCCGGCGCACCTGGCTGCGGTGGACGTCGATGCCCTGGGCGCGGGCGGCCTCGGTGAGCGTGTCCAGGGTCCAGGTGGGCGGCCCTTCCTCGTCGGCGGCTTCCAGCTCGCCGCCGTCATTCCTCGTGGGACGGCCGGGGGGATCGCCTTGGGCCAGGGCGGTCAGGGCCGAGCGTTCGTCCTCGGTCAGCCGACGGGGGCGTCCGGGGATCGGCCGGTCGCCGAGCCCGTCCAGGCCCTCGGCGTTGAACCGCGCCAGGCGCTCGCGCACCGTCTGCGGGTGACAGCCCAGCTCGCGGGCGATCGCGGTGGTGTGCAGCCCCTGCCAGCTGGCCGTGATCATCCGGGCCCGCAGGATCCAGTCTCCGGGCGCGTGCCGGGCCCCCGCCAGCTTGCGGATCTTTCGTTCCTCGACCGGATCGGTCGGCGGCCTCGCATACAGAAACTTCGGCATGGCGCGCCCCTTCCCACGCACCCCCTACCGAACATACGACCGCCTTGAGGAACGCAGCACTAGGTGACGAGTACGAGGAAGAGGGCAGGCAGAAGGCCCACGCCGAAGCCGGCCAGGATCAGCGGGATCGGCGGAAGGAGGGCAAGGCCCACGATGCCGAGCGTGGAGGTGAGCTGGGCCGCGAGGAAAACCATGCGACGTGACAAGCGCGCCCCCACGGCGGCGTACACCTCCGCACCCGCGATCCCGCCGACGGCCAGGCAGGACATCACCAGCCCCAGGCCGCCCGGCGAATCCTCTCCGACGAGGTACACCGGCAGGATCAGGTTCTGCAGGGGGCGAGGACGATGGTGCTGCCCGCCCACACCAGAGTGATCGCGCCAGCAGCGGGTCGCACCGCAGCACGCCGAGTCCGCGCGTGACATCGGTCAGCAGGCTGCTACCTTCCGCGGACGGCACCGACTGCGCGCCGACGTCCTTCGGGAGCGTCATCGTGACGAGTGCGGCGAGGGCAGAACACGCGGCAGTGACCCACAGCCGGTCGTCGGGTCAACGAACATGATGAGTGCACCGGCCGCTGCAGGGCCGAGGACCACCACACCGCTGCCGATGCTCCCCCGTAGCCCGGCCAGCCGCTCCATGCCGCACCCTGTGGCGGAGGCGATATCGGCGGCCAGTGCCTCCCTCACGGTCATCCCCGGTACGTCACAGACCGCACCGGCAACACCAAGCACCACAAACGAGGCGACTGTCAGGCCGGTCAACCCGTCGACCACTGGCCTGCCGCGACGCACACGGCGGATGCCAGGTCGGCAGCCGCCGACAGCCGCCGTCGGCCGACCCGGTCGATGAACACGCATCCGGCCACCGCCGACAGCAGCATCGGCAGCACTCCCGACTCACCGGCGGCGTCGATGGTGAACTGGTGCGGCAACGGGCCCCCTTGGTGAGGTCGGCAGACTTCAACCGTGTCTCTACCGAGGGACCCGTTCCTTCATGCCCGTCCCGCAGAGACCGAACGATCACCCACGGCGGCTTCCTTGAACACCGTTCGGTTCTCTACAACGCACTCAGCTTGAGATAAAACCTCGCCGCTCGAACACGACCGCAAGTCGGCTTCGCCGGCTTGGCATGCGCACCATCTACTCCGGTTTGCCCTGACTTCCGACCGTGTCGCGAAGCCTGCTTGTGCGACAGGAGGAGCTGGTCGGAGCTGTTCGAATCCGCAGGTTTTATCTCAAGCTCAGTCCGTCACCTTGATCTTCTTCATCGTGGGCTGGGAGATTACCCGGGCCACACCGGGAATGCCGATGATCTTCTTGGTCTGGAACGCCTCGTACGCGGCGTAGTCAGCGACCAAGACGCGCAGGTAGTAGTCCGGCGTACCGAACACCCGGCGGAATTCCACAACTTCTTCGTACGCCGCGATAGTGGCTTCTAGCCCCTCCAGGGTCTTCAGGTCGCTGACGGAGACTTCGATGCAGACCATCACCTCCAGCCCCCAGCCGATCGCCTCGTGGTTGACGACGGCTCGATAGCCGGTGATGACCCCGAGTTCCTCCAGGCGCTTGACACGCCGCAGGCACGGCGGAGGCGTGAGCCCGACCCGCTTGGCCAGCTCGACGTTGGTCAGCCGGCCATCCTGCTGGAGTTGAAATAAAATGTCGCGGTCGACGTCATCAAGTTTCTTATTGTTGCGCATGCGGCGATCTTACAGTCGCAACTCGCAACCAAAAACGCGTGCCGCTTTTATAGGATTGCCCGCATGGCGACACCACCTGTCGAACACATTGGCCCACCTTCCACCGACCAGCCCTGGGGGCTGTGGACCGACCTGAAACTGGCAGTCAGGGACTCTGGTTCCGTCGGTCTGGGCGCGTTCCCGATGGGTGTCGCCTTCGGTATCTTGGTCACCCACTCTGGTCTCCAGTGGTGGTGGGCGAGTGTCATCTCCGGTTTCATCTACGCTGGTTCGCTGGAGTTCCTCTTCCTCGGACTGGTCCTGAGCGCCGCTCCGCTCGCCTCCGTCGCGTTGACGGCGTTCCTGGTCAACTTCCGGCACGTCTTCTACGCTCTGTCCTTCCCCCTCTACCGTGTACAGGGCCGCCTCGGCAAGACCTACAGCACCTTCGCGCTGTCCGACGAGGCCTACGCGGTGACGGTCAGTGAGACCGCGCACGCCTACCCGAGTCGCCGCATCTTATGGCTCCAGGTGTTTATCCACCTGTACTGGGTCGGCGGTTCGACGACCGGGGCGCTGCTCGGCTCGGTGGTTCCCGGCCAGGTCGTCGGTCTGGACTTCGCGGTGACCGCACTGTTCACCGTCCTCGCCCTCGACGCCTTCCGTGCCTCCCATGACATTCCCCTCCCCGTCCTGGCCTTGGCGTGTGCACTCGTCGGCCGGTTCGTCTTCCCCGGTCAGATGCTGCTGACCGCCTTTCTGATGTTCGCCGTCGGCCTGACGGTCCGGTACGCCTGGAAGCGCAAGGGACATGCTCATGCCTGATACCGGTTACCTGATAGCCGCAGTCGCCGTCGCCGTCGTGGTTACCTGGGCCCTGCGCGCCCTCCCATTCGCCGCTCTCGCGCCGCTGCGGTCCAGCCCGCTGGTCGCCTACCTCAGGACGGCGATGCCCGTCGGCGTCATGGTCATCCTCGCCGTCTACACCCTGCGTAATTTCAGTCCGCATGTGTCCGACCGGGCCTGGCCGACGGTGGTGGCGCTGGCCGTTACCGTGGCGCTGCATTTGTGGCGCCACAACGTCCTGCTGTCCATCCTCGGTGGCACCGCCGTCCATGTCGCCCTCGCCAGTACGGTCTTCGCTCACTGATGCTGTGCGCGCGGTGCTGGCCTCCGGCGGAGGGCCGATTCTCTGTCCCTGTCCTGTCCGTCGGCATGCGGGCGGTGAGGGGGAGAGACAGGTCGCCGCCGAGCCGTGAGGCGAAATGACCGCATGACTCGCTTTGGCAGCTTACATTTCACAGCACATGCCCAGAGGAGCACACAGCAACGGGCGTGATCACGCAACGCTCTGACAGGGGAAGCAGTCGATCGATGACATCCGATGACATTTACTACAAACTGGTCACTCTGCTCGACGAACGGGGCGCCGCGTACCGCGTCATCGAGCACGAGCCCGAGGGGGTCACGGAGGCAGTGAGCCGGCTGCGCGGGCACGACTCGCGGCAGGCTGCCAAGTGCATCGTCGTGATGGTCAAGGTCGGCAAGAAGGTGACCCGCTACGCCGCGGCCGTCCTCCCGGGCGACCGGCGAGTCGACTTCGATAGGATCAAAGCGCTGTACAATGGGACGTATGCCGCCTTCGCCTCCCGGGAGCAGGCCGAGCAGCTGGCCGGAACGCCGGTCGGTACGATCCCGCCGTTCTCCTTCGACGAACGGCTGGAGTTGTTCGTCGACCCGGAACTGCTCCGATATTCCGAGGTGTTCTTCAACGCGGGTCGCCTGGACCGGACCATTGCCCTGGCGACTGCGGACTACCAGTCCATCGCCCAGCCTAGGGTGGAGGAGATCGCTCAGCCCTAACGTCGCGGTATACCCTCCGGCTGTTTGCCCATCACCAGTCCCATGACCGCCAGCCCGTACAACGCGGCAACACCGCTCTCATCCGAACGCGGTACGGCGACCGGCGGTCGTCGCCGTGGCCGCCCTTCTCGGAGACCCCAGGTGTCGGCCGTTGCCCCGGGTCGGGCCGCTCCGCGTCACACGCCCGTGTCTGTGCGGGGCGGCCGCCCGTCCGGCCAACCGCTGGACGTGCCGTGGAGAGCTGCCGTTCTCCACAGTCACCGGCGATCATTCGGCCGTACCGGGAACCACGGAACGCGTCCCCTGGGCCTGCCGATTACTCCTTTGGGAGACGAGGATCTGCTTCAGCTCGTGCTTCCTCCACTGCGGGCCGATATGAAGCTCGACGAGGACTACTGGTGCTCGACCGGCAGCCGCACCGGCGCCCGGCTTTCCGTGCCCTGTGTGGTGTACGGCGGTGCCGACGACCTGACCGTGACCCGTGAGGAACTCCACGCCTGGCACGAACACTTCGACGAGGAATCCGCCGTCGGAGTGGAGACCTTTCCGGGCGGGCACTTCTATACCGTCAGTGCGCAGGCCGCCCTGCTGGACAGCATCACCCGCCACCTCAACCGGGTGCGGGCCTGGGCCAGCCCGTCCATCGCCGTCGCGGGCACTTCGTACCCCGCCACGGGCCCCGGTATCTGGGAACGGTTCAGCCGCCAGGTGGAGTTAGGCCCGGAAAAACTGGCGTTAGCCGACGGCGAGCAGCGCTGGACGTATCGCGAGCTGGGGAACACCGTCACGGCGCTGGCATCGGATCTGTCCGCGCTCGGGACCCGCAAAGGCGATGTCATCGGCCTCCTTCTCCCGCACTCCGCGGAGTACTGCATCAGCCTGCTCGCCTGCCTCGGACTCGGTGCCCCGGCCTGCCTGCTGGAGAAGAACTGGCCGCCCTCGCTGCTGGCCCGGTTCCTGAAGAGCGCGGGCGTCAGGATGGTGGTGACCACCCCAGAGCTCGCCGGACTTCTCCCCACTGCCTTCCAAGCCCCCGACAGGCTTCTCGTCCTAGACGAAGTCCGATGCAGCGCTGCGGCACGCTGCACTCACGGCGGACGATGTACCGACGCTGGCCGACGCGGCGGGCAGGACAGTGGCGCCGACGCGTCGCTGCCGGTGTTCGCGCACCCGGAGCCGTCCGATATCGCCCTCATCTCCATGACGAGCGGCACGTCGGGAACGCCTAAGGCGGTGCTCAATACGCACCGAGGCTGCTTCTACTGCTTCGACGCCCGATACGACCTCTACCCCTACGGTGAAGCATCATGTGACGGGCTGAACGTCTTCTTCGGGTGGGAGTGCCTGAGGCCTCTTCTGCAGGGAAAACCTGCGGTGGTTGTTCCGGACGATCACATCTTCGACCCCGTCCGGCTCGTGGACACCCTCGAGAACTCCAGGATCACCCGCATCGTGGTTCCGCCCTCACTCTTCGAGAGCGTCCTCGACCACCCGGCCGTGGGGCCCGAACTGTCCGATCGGCTCGCGCACATGGAGATCGTGTTCCTGATGGGCGAGGTGGTGCCGACCCGCATCGTCGATAAAGCGGCCCGGCTGCTCCCGCCCCACGTCAGGCTCGTCAATGCCTACAGCACCTGGGAGAGCCTGGACGTTTCGTTCGCCAATCTGCTCCCCACGGACGGCGCTGGGACACCGGGAACGTCCTCTTTCGCGACGGTCGGCCGTATTCTCGACGGCAGCGCCGCGATCGTTCTCAACGAGCAAGGAGAGCCGGTCCCGTACGGGGGCGTGGGGGAGCTGTACTTCTCCAGTCCCGGAGTTGCCGTCGGCTACCTCGACGACCAGGAGAAGACTGCGGAACGCTTCGTGCCCTGCCCGCCGGCGCTCGCTCATACTCTCTTCGCAGGTGAGACCTTCTACCGCACCGGCGATCGTGCCAGGCTCCTGCCCGCTGGCGATATCGAGATTCTCGGCCGGATCGGCGACATCGTGAAGCTGCGGGGTTTCAAAGTGTCGCTGCGCGCCGTCGAGAACGTCCTGGCGGAGCAGGAAGGCGTAGCACGGGTCGTCGTACGGCCCAGACTGGACAGCCAGACACATCAACCGACGAGCCTGATCGCGTACGTGTTAGGCGACCGGGGAAAGCCGTCGGAAACTGTACTGGCGCGATTGCGACGCAAGGCCGGGCGTGACCTCCCGGAGTACGCTCGGCCCCGGCATGTCATCGGCCTTGACCAGTTCCCCGTCAGCAGAAGCGGCTCACGCAAGATCGATTTTGCCGCCCTGCCCGCTCCGCCCGAGGACACCGCACAGACCACAGCACCTGCCTTTCCGCTGACGTCGATGGAGCAGCGCATTGCCGAGGCGTGGCGCGAGGTGCTCGGTGTCCCTGCGCTCGGCCCCGACGACAACTTCTTCGACGTGGGCGGTGATTCGCTCAGCGCGGCCCGGCTGTCCGGACTGCTGTCGGACCGGCTCGGGATAGTGCTCCCGGTCGTCGAGGTCTTCCAGCACAGCACCCTCAGGGACATGGCCGGGCACTGCTCGGGCAGCCGGAACGGTGGCGGGAAGGCTGCGGAAGCCGCAGAACCCCCTCGCCGGGCCCAACGAGCCGGGACGACCAGACTGGCCGTCGTCGGAATGGCAGGCCGTTTCCCCGGGGCGGCAACCGTCGCTGCCTTCTGGGAGCTGCTGAAGAACGGGACGGACTCGCTCACCACCTTCTCCCCGGAACAGCTGAGAAAGAAAGGCGTCCCGGAGGAGGTCCTGGCACACCCGAGTTGGGTGCCAGCCGCCCAACTCATCGACGACGCCGACAAGTTCGACGCCGAATTCTGGGGGATCGGACAGCGGGAAGCCACATTGATGGACCCGCAGCATCGAGCCTTCGTCGAAGTTGCCTGGTCGGCGCTCGAGCAGGCGGGATATGCCCGGAGGGACAATCCGTACCGTCGCCGGACCGGAGTCTTCGCAGCCTGCGGCATCGACGGCTATCTCATCCACCACCTGAAGGGCGGCGGACTGACGGACCCCCTGGATCCGGCCGGAGTGTTCCTCACCGAGATCGGCAACGAGAAGGACTACATCGCCACCAGGGTCGCGTACCTGATGGACCTCGGCGGACCGGCTATCACGGTCACCTCGGCCTGCAGCAGCGCCCTAGTCGCCGTGGCCCAGGCCGCCCAATCAATCATGTCGGGGCAGTGTGACATGGCGGTGGCCGGAGCCTCGTCGCTCAACTTCCCGAACTTCGGATACCGCTACGAAGACGGGCTGGTGGGCAGCGGGGACGGCCATGTCCGTCCCTTCGACGACGCGGCAAGCGGCACTCTGTTCGGCGATTCCGTCGGTGCGGTTGTCCTCAAGCGCCTCGACGACGCCCTCGAGGACGGCGATCACATCTGGGCAGTGCTCAGCGGCTACGGCGTCTCCAACGACGGGCGGAGGAAGGCCGGGTACACCGCGCCGAGTGCGCTGGCGCAGGCGCAGTGCATCTCCGACGCGATCACCATGGCCGGGATCGACTCCGGTCAGCTCTCGTACGTCGAGTGCCACGCCACCGCGACTCACATCGGCGACGCCATCGAGCTCAAGGGACTTCTCGACGCGTTCACCCGCCACGGTGGGGGAGACAGGCTGCGCACCGGCGGCTGTCCCATCGGCAGCGTCAAGGGGAACATTGGCCATGCGAACTGCGCGGCCGGCATCACCGGCTTCATCAAAACAGTGCTGTGTCTCTACCACCGTGCGCTCGTCCCCACCGTGAATCACCAGAACCTCAACCCGAAACTCGTCGACTTCGTCGACTGCGAGGGATCCCCCTTCACCGTCCAGCAGACCCACGAAGAGTGGGGGGTCGCCGATCCCGCCAAGCAACTTCCGCGGCGGGCAGGAGTGTCCAGCTTCGGGATCGGCGGAACCAATGCCCATGTCATCCTCGAGGAGGCTCCCGAGGCCGCACTGCAGGAGAAGTCCGCGGGCGCCGCGGAGGGGCCGCGAGCCGTGCACCTGGTGACCGTCTCGGCCAGGAGCGAAGGAGCGTTCCGCAGGAACGCGGACGCCATGGCGCGGTTCGTCGAAGGGCTGCCCGGCGAACAGTTGGCCGCTGCCGTCCGGTCCCTGCACCTGACGAGGGAAGCGCACCCGCTGCGCGGCAGCGCCGTTGTCATACAGGGCGCCGGAAAGGGCCCGGACCATGGCCCCGCGACAGGGCTGGACGCGTTGCGCCGCCTTGCCGAGCAGTCCCCGCGCAGCAGTCTCCGCCAGGGCCGCACCGCGACCGTGGCGTTCTGCTTCCCCGGGCAGGGATCCCAGACCGCCTTCATGGCACGCGGTCTGTATCGCGGTCGCGCGGACGGTGGCCGGTTCCGGCGGCACTTCGACGCGGCCTGCGGCACCCTCGGGCGCCACCTGCCCTTCGACCCGGCTGCCCTGATCCTCGGTGCTGACGAGAACTCCGTGATGCGGCCGGTGACGACGCAGTGCGGACTGTTCGCGGTGGAGTACGCGCTCGCGCGGACACTCATGGATCTCGGCGTCGTGCCGGTGGCCGTCGCAGGGCACAGCATCGGCGAGTACGCGGCGGCAGTGGTGTCGGGGGTGCTCACGCTTGAGGAAGCGGCAATGCTGGTGGCCGTTCGGGCCCAGGCGACCGAGGAACTGCGCCCCGATGCCGGGGCGGGCAGCAGTGACGGTGGGCCCGGCGGCGTGGGCGGCATGCTGAGTGTGGTCGGCGACGAGGACCGGCTCGCCGACTGGCTCGCGGGACGTGCCGACCTCTGGCTCGCCGTCGAGAACGCGCCCGGGCGCGTCGTCGTGGCGGGGACGGGGGCCGCGCTGCGGGAAGCAGCGGTACAGTTGCCGGAACTTGGGTTTTCCTGCAGGAAGGTTCCGGTATCCCACCCCTTCCACAGCGCGCTGATGGCACCGGTCGGCGCGCGGCTCGACGCCGTGGCCGCCAGCTTGGAGGCCAGAGCCCCAGGCGTACCGATGGCGAGTAACCTCACCGGGGCATGGCTTGACTCGCGTTACCGGCCCAGTACCTACTGGGGCGAGCATGTGACACGGACGGTCCGGTGGCGCAACGACGTCGACACCCTGCTGAAGTGGGAGCCCGACATCGTCCTGGAGGTCGGCCCAGGCCACGTCCTCACCACCCTCACCATGAAATGTCTGCAGCACAGGGGCGCAGCGGAGCCACTGACACTCACGGCCATGCCGAACGCGGTGGGCGCGGACAAGGACGACGAAGCAGGGTTCCTGGCCGCAGTCGGGGATCTATGGAGCCATGGCGTCGACCTCGACTTCGCCGCTCTGCACGAGGGTGAGCGGGCCAGCGGCGGTGGCCGCCACGACAATCGTCCCCTGCTGCCGGGCTACAGCTTTGAGCGGACCAGCTACTGGACGAATCCCGAGGCATCCCCGTACGTGGACGTGTCCACCGACCCATCCACCGGCCGCGGAACCGGTGACGTCGCGGCCGAGAGCGGCTTTCCCTACGCTGATGAGGCGGCACGGCAGCTCGTCCGGTTCGTCGAGAAGCAGGACGCAACGGTGCGGCTGTACTGCCTCCCCTACGCGGGCGGGAACGCGGGCGCGTTCCGGTCGTGGGCCCGTACGGCGCCGCCGTGGCTCGATGTCGTGGCGGTGGAACTGCCCGGGAGGAACGACCAGGCGCACCGCGCCATCCCCAGAAACGACGACGAGGACGCGGCCCTGCTGGAGCGCCTGGCCGCCGCCATCCGCTCGGACGCAGGCCCGGCCGCCGTGGCCCTATGCGGTCTAAGCCTTGGTGCTTCCCTCGCACTGGACCTGCTGGGCGGGCCGCTCGCCGATTGGGCCCGAGAGGGCCGGGTCACCGCCGTGTCGCTCGTCGGCCGCGCGCCCTTCACCTCCCGGGCGCATCCGGAGGCCCCGCTCGATTCGTACCTCATGGTTCCCAACGAACTGCGGGACGACGTGCAATGGAAGGAGAACGTGCTGCCGCTGCTCCAGGCGGACCTCGCCCTGGACGCCCGCGCGCAGCGGCGGGCCGTCGAGCGGCAGCAGGACCGGGGGACGCAGTTGATCGACAGCCCGCTCCAGGTGCACTGCGGCACGCAGGACCCGTCGTTCCCCAGCGCATCGGCCCGGGAATGGGCCGAGATCAGCGCAAGCCCTGTCGTGGAGGTGCACGCCCACGAGGGGGCGCACGACTTCATGCTCCACCACCGCGAGGCCATTTTGGACCTGCTCGTCGGCTTCCTCGACCGTCTCGCCCCGCACCTGGCGTCCGGCCGGGAGGAGGGGACGGCCCGGCTCCACGAAGTGCGCTGGGTGCCGGCCGAGGCAATCACGGCCCCCGAGGCGACTGCCGGGAGCCGATGGATCGACCTCGACGAATCAGGGCCTGCGGCATCGCTGCGGTGGCTGCTCGAGACGCTGACCGAGCCGGCGGCACGGGCGGCGCTCGTGTGCCGGATGACCGCGGGAAAGACCCCGGAGCAGCACTGCCAGGACTTCCTCAGCCTGCTGCAGTCCCTCGCGCAGGCCGATGCACGCGGGCACCTGGACCTGGTGCTGCCAGCCCGGGACACCAGCGGCCTGGTGGCGGGCATGACACGCTCCTTCGTCCTGGAGGAACCGGGGCTCACGGTGCGGCGTGTCTACGTCCATGACGGGACAGCAGCTCGTGCCGGGGAGACTCCCGAGGAGACCGCTGTGCGGATCGATCGGCTGCTGCGCAGGATGGCGCCCCACGAGAGGGAGAGCGACATCCTCCACCGCGGCGGCCACCTCTTCGCCCAGCGGTTACTGCCAGCCGCCCTGCCGGAGTTACCCCCGGGAACCCTCGGTACCGCCGAGGGCAGCTATCTGATCACGGGTGGCACCGGCGGTATCGGCCCTACAGTCACGGACTGGCTGATCCACCACCAGGGGGTCGCGCCCGGACGGGTCATCGTGTCTGGCCGGAAGGACCCCCACGACCTGCGCCGAGGTGTCCGGTTCCTGGAGATGGACCTCGCGCGACCGGTCGACGTGCACGCGTGTGCCGAGGGGACCGGTCCGCTCGCGGGCATCGTCCACCTCGCCGGTGTCCTCGACGACGGTGTGCTGCGGCACCTGGACGCCTCCCGGTTCCCGGCCGTACTCGCCCCAAAGCTCGGGCTACCGCAGTTGACGGAGCTGGGGCGTACGGCCGGGGCACCCTGGATCGCCGTGTTCTCCTCCACCAGCGCCCTGCTCGGCGCCGCCGGTCAGGCCAACTACGCTGCCGCGAATGCCTGGATGGACGCCCACGCGATGTGGCCCCCTGCGCAGACGGCGCCGAGCGTGGTCTCGATCAACTGGGGTACCTGGGGCGAGGTGGGGATGGCGGCCAGCCACGCCAAGGCGCTGGACGCGGCCCGGGCGGCCGGGGAGACGCCGCTGCGTTCCGGACAGGCGCTGCACCTGTTCGGCAAAATCCTCGCAGCCATGCTGTCCGGGGGCGCGACGGGCCGGAACTTCGCCGTGTGCGACGTTGACTGGCACGCGTCGCCCTGGGCGGGCTCCCCTCTGGTCTCAGTGCTAACGGAGCCGGAGGCACACACTTCGGTACGCGGCCGGCCGCGCCAAATCGATGTTCCTGCCGGTCCCGCAGACGCTAATGCCGCGGCGCCGGAGGGTGGAGAGGACGGTGTCCGGTCCTTCCTGACCACGTACGTCCACCGGTGGGACGAGTCGAAGCGGCTGACGGACCTCGGGCTGGACTCGCTGGACTTCGCTCGGATGCGCGGTGAGTTTTCCCGGCTGTTCGGCAAGGAGGTGCCCTTGGCGGCGTTCACCAAGCCCGACCTGCTCCTCGGCGAACTCCATGCGTTCCTCTCGGCATGCTGAGCCCACAGAAGACGGTGCCAAGCTGAAGGAGAGAGATGTCCACGGTGGACAGTGCGCTGCACGGCCGACCAAGCCCCCGGCCTGCCACGGCCTATGAGGAAACCATCCGGGAGATCGAACGGTGGAGTACCTGCGAGCCGTCACCTGACGCGCTGTCCTTCCTGCTCTCCGCGAAGGCGCAGGCCGCCGTCCGTGGTCTCCAGGACGCGCGGGACCAGCGGTTCGACCCGGTCGCCGCGTGGCACCGGAGCGCCGTCGACAAGCACCTCACGCCCCTGTTGCTGGCAGCAGCCGAAGACCGGTCACCTGGTCAGGCCGAGGTCGACGCGCTGGCCGCGGCCACTCCCGACGATCCGATTCCCTCGGCGTTCCTGCCCGGCGGTGCGACGGTTTCCCCGCGTGCGGTCATCCGGGAACGCATCGACCTGTTGAAGGGCGTCCTGGAGCCGTTCACCGACTGGTGGCGTTCCTACTTCTCTGACAGCAGAGGCGTAGAGGTTCCGCTGACCGAACTGTGGCGGCTATACCTCCCGCTCGCCCAGTGGATCGTGCACGAGAAGAGAAGGCTCCGGCCCGACGGGCTGTTCATGGTCGGGTTCAATGGAAGCCCGGGCGCAGGGAAGACGGTGCTGACGAACGCTCTCGCGGTGGTACTGAATCACCTTCTCGACAGTGCCGAAGGACAGGCCGTCGCCCGCAGCGGGGACGACTGGTACCTCGGCAGGGAGGAGCGGGAGCTGCTGAGGGGGCATGGTTACGCCCCTGGCGTGCCCGGCGTCTCGAACCGTTCCCTGCCCGGGACCCACGACCTTGGCTGGCTGAAACGCAATTTGCACGAAATGGAGCTGAGCGGGGAGGCGAGCACCATCAGAATGGGGAGCTTCGACAAGCGCACCGACGATCAGCCTGCCGACGCGGACCGGTATGTCGAGATCCGGGGCAAGGTCGGGGTGTTCCTGTTCGATTTGTGGTACGCAGGCGCCAGAACGGATGTCGATCCGCTGAAACTACCCCGAGGGCTGCAGCGCAAGGTTGCAGAGAACCTCCCGGAATGGCGGACCGTGTTCGAGCGCATCGACGCCCTCTGGGTTTTCGACTGGCCTCCCTTCGAGCAAATGGTGCGCGAACGCGAAGCACAGGAGCGCCTCGTCGAGCAGCGCCACGGCACGCGCGGTCTGAGCCGGGAACACGTCCGCGCGTTCATGGCGTACATGATCGAGAAAGGCTGGGACTGGCGGACGACATCGCCGGTCCCTCCGGATAGCGCGGTCACCTTCCACGCCTGGCGTGACACGCACCACCGGGTGATCGCCGTACGAAAAGGAGGCCGAGCAGCGTGAGGCAGGCGAGGAAGCCGTCTTCCCCCATCACTCCGACGACGCGAACGTTCGCCATGCCGGACGTCGTGCGCCAGTTCCGTGAACTCGTGGCGGAGCAGACAACCGACCCGGGCTTCATCCACGACACCCTGATCATCGGAGGCGGGGCGGCTGGCGCCGGCGTACTGCGGGATCTGGCTTCCCGCGCCAATGCGAGCGCCGTACTTGTCGACCGCGGCCCATTCGGCGGTGAGACGTCCAGCAAGACCGGAAAGGCGATCCACCCCGGCATCCGGTATCTGAGGATGGCTTTCCATCGTGCTCTGCTCGCCGGGCACCTGCGCAAGGACCCGAAGATCAAGCAGACCTTCACACAGAATCTCCGGGCCTCCTGGCTCGATCTGAAACTGGTCTGGTACGGGACACGCGAGCGGAAGATCCTTATGGAGACGGCAGGGAACACGGTCGACGAAATTCCCAACATCGTGTTCGTCCTTCCCGACAGCCCGGAAAAGAAGTGGGCGGTGTTCTTCGGGATTTCGGTGTACGACCTGTTCACGGCCCTGTGGTCTTGGTGCAGTTTTGTCCCCAGGTCCAGCCGGATCAAGCTGTTCCGCAACAAGAAGTCCCTGCATGAACAGCTGTCGAACCTGCAGGCGGAGGACGCGCTCGGAGGGATCCTCTACTGGGACGGAAAGGCCAACAACGACAAGATTCTGGTGCTGAAGGCGATCCGTGACGCCTACCTCCGGGGGACGGATGCACACCCCATTCGCGCCATGAGCCATATCGAGGTCGAGCACTACAAGTGGCGGCAGGAGGGAGCGGGCGGCTACTTCCTGGTGACGCTGGCCAGGCGCTTCCCGGACGACGAGCTGCCCGAGAAGGTGACCGTCAAGGCCCATACGATCACCAATGCCGCCGGCCCCTGGTCGGACGAGGCACGCAATCGCACGCAGCGGCCGGACGGAACGAAGACCGTGGTGTACTCGCGGGGGTCGCACCTCGAGGTGACGAACGAGTTCATCCACCGCAGCCTGTCGCAGGACCCGAGCCTCCAGGTCGGACTGGTGCCGCTCAACGCGGAACGCCAGCACTATCTGCGGCCCTTCCATCAGCACGGCATGTGGTACATCCAGTGCACCACCACAGATCGGGCGCATGACGATCCCGATCTCGTCGTACCGCACGAGGACGAGATCGAGGAGCTGCTGCACTCCTACAACGCGTTGGTGAATGACCGGTGGAAGGTGGACCGGCAGGACATCTTCAACGTGTTTTGCGGTATTCGGCCACTCGCCTCCGGTGACGGTGGAAAGATCGCTGTCCAGGATATCTCCCGCATGTTCCGCATCACCAGGCGGGAACAAGGTGCTGGCATCGTGCACGACATGATCAACGTCAAGCTCACCGAATTCAGGTGGGCCGGCCGTGAGGTCGCCGATCGGATCGCCCGGGAACTGCGAAGGAAGAACATCAAGAAGCTCGGCAGGTCGACCACGCACCGGCTGCCGTTCCTGCCGGTGCAGGGAGAGGAGCGGTTTTCCCCCGACCGGGCCGACCAGCCTTGGAGCGACCGGGAGTTCATCCGGGAGAAGGTGCGGCATTATGTCAGCCACCAGATGGCGAGTAGCTACCGCGACTATCTGCTGAACACCGGCGGCATCAGGGACGCGGTGGTGTTCGACGACACCGGGCGCTGCGATGTCGACCTGGACGCATTGGACCTGATGCTGGGGGAAATGGCGGGCCTGCTGCACTGGGACCTTCCGCGCTGCCGTGAGGAGTGGGAGGGGTTCAAGGAGGTCTTTTGTCGCAACATGGCGACCACTGATATCGGCAAGCGTGTACAGAACCACGAACCGGCCATCGGAGCCCTGCCCTCTCGCACAGCCGAGAACGGGACCGGCGACTCTCTGTGAGCCGTGTCCCGTCGTGAACCCCGTGCGAGTCACTGCCCGTCCCCATCATGAGAGGTGTCAGGCATGTACTTCGAGAAGGACGTAAGTCCGCACGACATAGATGGTGAGACCGTCGCCGTCATCGGCTACGGCATCCAGGGCAAGGCATTCGCCGCGAACCTGCGCGACAGCGGCGTCCCCGTCATCGTGGGCAACCGCGACGACGCATACCGCAAGGCTGCGATGGAGGACGGCTTCGACACCCGGCCGATAGCCGATGCCGTCATGGACGCCTCGATCATCGTTTTGCTTATTCCGGACGAGGCGCACCCGCAGGTCTACGACCGGGAGATCGCGGCCTACCTGAACAACGGCGATCTGTTCATCATGGCCCATGGCTTCTCCGTGCGCTTCCGGCGTATCGTCCTGCCCGGGGAAGCCGACGTTGCACTGCTGGCGCCCAAGATGTTCGGCAAGCCCATCCGGGAGCGATACCTCGATGGCTCAGGGGTGCTCGCCTTCGTCGACGTCATGCAGGACGCGACGCAGCGGGCATTGCCGCGCACCCTCGCCATCGCCCAGGCCATGGGTTTCACGCGGTACGGCGTGCTCCCCGTATCCCACGCCACCGAGACGGAACTCGACCTCTTTCAGGAACAGTCACGGCAGCTGTAGTTCCGACGTCTGCACTGGTCAGCGCCTTGCCGGGGTGGGTGAGGGCATGAGGACGGCCACCGCGATCATGAACGTTTGT